>NZ_JAUBDI010000025.1:0-44497 GCF_033253735.1 Sporosarcina saromensis
GTAAGTGAATAGAGTGAAACTCTGTTCGCTTATGACAAGGCGAACAAGCAAAGCGCGTTAGCTTGAATATACAATTAGCTATGAAACTCAATTCAATGTGTCCAATTTCTTGACAGAGTATCATCCTTATCAATTAAAAGAGTGAGAAAAAGCGCACAGTAATGTGTGCTTTTTCATTGGAAATCATAAAGTCTTGCACAGTTTTCTCATTTTACCTATTCAAGTAGAAGAAAATATGCTGGGAGATGGGGAAACGGTGGTAAAGTCGTTTGAATCGGTGGTAACGTGGACCAAACCGGTGGTAAAGTGCTGAGAAACGGTGGTAATCGCCAACGAAACGGTGGTAACGGGAATATGCCTTCACAATCCCTTATTACTTTGACAGATTACCGCTGAAAAAAACTATATCGGTGGTAAGTGGAAATTACTTAAATATGTAGCTCTATAAAGAGGAGAATCTACTTGAAGTAGCCGGTTAAAGGTTATTTAGGGGTAAAATTTATTTAACACTCCACCTTTCAGAGCGAATTTTCCCTTAAACATCTTTATAATGCAAGTAAGAGAGGGTGTGTGCGAAGGATGGATATGACGATTTTCATTGTGGAGGATGATGAGGCGATTTTTACCTCATTGCAAGAGCGACTAGGCCAATGGTCGTTTCGTGTGGTGGGGCCTGAGAATTTTCATCAGGTGATGGAGGCTTTTATTGAGGCAAAACCGCATCTTGTCATTATGGATATTCAGCTTCCGGCCTATGATGGGTTTCATTGGTGCCGGGAGATTCGGGCGGTTTCAAAAGTGCCAATCATCTTTTTGTCGTCGCGTGATCATCCGATGGATATGGTGATGGCGATGAATATGGGGGCGGATGATTATATCCAGAAACCGTTTCATACGGATGTGTTGCTTGCGAAAATTCAGGCGACGCTTCGTCGGACGTATGCGTATGCGGAGGAGTCGGTTGATGTATTGGAGTGGAATGGTGCTGTTATTGATATGAAGCGGGGCGTCATTCGGAAAGACGGCATCGATTTGGAATTGACGAAGAACGAATTTTTCATATTGACTGTGCTTGTTCAATGTAAAGACGAGATTGTTTCGCGGGATGAATTGATTCGGAGGTTGTGGGACGATGAGCGATTTGTGAACGATAATACGTTAACCGTGAATGTTACACGATTGCGGCAGAAACTCGCAGAAGTCGGACTCGGTGACGCGATTGTCACAAAAAAAGGAATGGGTTATATGGCGGTGACGTTGTGAGGGAATTCTTGACTTATGTAGGTGACATGAAAAGTTGGATTTTGCTGTTTGGCGGTGCGCTTATCTTTACGGATGTGCTCATCTGGATGGATAAAGGGCTGTCGATGGAGTTGAGTTCTCTCCTGTATTTAAATGGTTTGCTCGTTGCGGTTTTTGTCACTTTTCTCATTTGGCGTTATAACAGAGAAACTTCCTATATGAAGGAGCTGATACATATTGTAGCTGAAAATGATGTGCATTGGCAGGAAGCGTTGCCGGAACCAGTGTTTAACCGCGATCAACTAACCAATGAATTTCTTGGACAAATTGCAACAGACCAGCTGAATAATCTATCTGAAATCAAAGCAGCAAACCTCATCGAAAGTGATTACACGGCGGCATGGGTGCATGAAGTCAAAGCGCCGTTAACTGCGATGAAGATGACGATTGATGCGAACCGTGAGTTTCCACCGATGCGAAAAATTGAAGCGGAATGGCTACGGGTGCATTTGCTCATTGACAGGCAATTGTACATGTCACGGATGCCATCGCTTGAAACAGATTATGTGCTCACGCTCACCGAGATTGGTCGATTGGTGACAGCGGAATTACGTGATTTGACGCCATGGTGTCTGGAAAAGAATATTGGGATTGAGTTGGATGAAAAGGAGCTGGCAGTTGTTACGGATAGTAAATGGTGTCGTTTTATCATTCGCCAGTTGCTAACCAACGCCATTAAATACAGTCCAACTGGTGGCGCAATTTCGATTACTACAAATCAAAAACCGAGTGGTCATCGGGTGTTATGCATTACTGATGAAGGACCTGGAATTCCTGCACACGATTTGCCGAGGGTGTTTGATAAGGGATTTACAGGAAATACGGGAAGATTGCATAATGCAGCGACGGGACTTGGCCTTTATTTAGCCCAACAAGTGGCAATGAAAATCGGTATACTTCTCACAATTAAGTCTGAAATTGGCAAAGGAACGACGGTGCAAATGACATTCCCGCTGGAAAATGAATTCGATGCTACACGAAAGTGACAACATTGTAACGTTGACCGACCTGTTTGTCATCTGAATCAAACGACTGTATGCCAAACGATACGTAAGATTAAGGTATAGCAAACAGGGAGGTAAACGGAATGGAACCATATAAAACGGTATTGCATGCACAAAATGTTCGGAAGTCATTCGGGTCACGGGGGAATGTGCAACACGTCTTGAAAGGTATCGACTTACGTGTGATGGAAGGTGAATTTGTTGGCATCATGGGGGCGTCAGGTGCCGGGAAGACGACACTTTTGAACGTCCTTGCGACAATTGACCGCACGACGGAAGGATCGATTCTCATTGGGAATTCGGATATTTCCAAAATGAAAGATCGTGAGCTATCCGCGTTCAGACGAGATCAGCTGGGATTCATCTTCCAAGATTATAATTTGCTCGATACGTTGACTGTGAAAGAGAATATTTTATTGCCCGTATCGCTTGGGAAGATGAAGAAGCGCGTGGCGGAGGATCAGTTCAATACCATTGCGGATTTGTTAGGTATTAAAGAGTTGGCGAATAAATACCCACATGAAATCTCTGGTGGTCAGAAGCAGAGGACGTCTGCAGCACGTGCGCTCATCAATAAGCCATCCATGGTATTTGCGGATGAACCGACAGGCGCGCTGGATTCGAAATCAGCTTCGTCACTGCTTGGAACATTGGAAGATGTGAATAAACAACGTGGCGTCACAATTATGATGGTGACCCATGATCCTGTTGCGTCAAGCTACTGTAGCCGTGTCGTCTTCCTGAAAGACGGAAATATTTATTCCGAATTATACCGGGGTGATAAAACGAGACAAGCGTTCTTCCAGGAAATCCTGAAAGTGCAAGGTGTGCTCGGGGGTGACAGCGTTGACGCTCTTTGATCTTGTCATCCGCAGTATGCGAAAGAATATCAAGCACTACTATTTGTATTTTTTTGCGCTCATTTTTAGTGTTGTGTTGTATTTTGTATTTGCTACGTTACAGCATGATCCGGCGGTTGTCGCACGGTCAGGTGGCAGCATGGGTTCTGCGTTCAAGGTTGCAGGGATTTTGTTGTTATTTATTGCAGGGATTTTCGTCGTTTATGCGAATTCAATTTTTCTAAAAAGAAGAAGCCGAGAAATCGGGCTGTACCAGTTGATCGGGCTAACAAAAGGTGCAGTTGCACGACTGTTAATTTTGGAAAATACGCTGCTTAGTGCAGGGGCGTTGGCAATTGGAATCGGTGCTGGAATCCTCGTGTCACGTGTATTTTTATTGTTGCTCATGAAATTAGTTGGGTTTGATGGATTTATTGAGCTGACGTTTTCGAACACGGCAGTTTTGCAGACGGTTATTGTGTTCATTGCAATCATCATCCTAACTTCCATACAAATGCTTATCGCAGTGCGTCGTACAACATTGCTTGGCCTTTTTAATGCGGAAAAGCAAGGCGAACATCCGAAAAAGCCGAAAGCTTTCCGTTCGGCATTTCTTGCCCTTTTGGGAATGGTCTTAATCGGATTTGGCTATTGGCTGTCGGGGCGTATGATCAATGCTTTTCTGCTTATTAATATGCTTGTTGTGTTAGCGACAACGATTTCAGGCACCTATCTGTTATTTAGAGTGACAATCAGCTGGTTGTTTTATCAAGTACGGAGACGTAAACAAGGGCATTTAGGCTTAAAAGGAAGTCTGTCCATTGCACCGCTCATGCATCGTATGAAAGGAAATGCAAATTCACTCACAATTATTACCGTGTTGTCGGCTATGACGTTAGCCATGTTGGCGGGGGCGTACTCGCTTTATTATTCGACAGAGAAGGAGACTCGTTCTGTTTATCCACATGATTTCATGTTTGGAGGCTATGGAGAGCAGGATGAGGCGGTAGAGAAGCAATTTACGGATGAACTTGATCGGCAAGGGATTTCGTATCAGTATACGCCGATTGAAGCTTTGAATTTGGATGGGAAATTCCTTGAGGAAACTTCGTCGACCAAGTGGTTAGGAGAAAACTTATATGCAAACATTATCAGTGTAAAACAACTCCAGCAAGCCGGTATCGATGTTGACTCCCCTGATGCGCAAACAGCTTATTTCTATGATGCGTCTGTCTATTGGATGATGAAAACGGAGGACGTCCCTTTTACTGTGCAATTGAGGACAGAACAAAATGAGCTGGACGTAACTGTTACAAAGGTGCGAGAAGGAAATGTCATTAATCTACCTTTTGCGGAAACGCAACTCGTCGTCGATGACGCGTTTTATCATGAAATGAAAGACCGGTTTATAAATGAAGAAGAGGAACACCGTATTAGCAACTTTAATGCCATTACGATTTTGGATAGTGATGAGCAAGCTGAAGCTTCTGCAATTTATCATGATCTTATGGATGCTGATGACCGTATCACATTTGATTATTACTCGGCATATGTCTTAACGATGCAAACTTCGGGGTTGCTGATCTTCATTGCGGGTTTTCTAGGTCTCGTTTTCCTCGTTTCAACAGGTAGCATCTTGTATTTCAAACAAATGACAGAAGCCGACCAGGAGAAGAGAAGTTATGCGACGTTGCGCCAGTTAGGCTTCACGGTACAAGACATTATGGGTGGCATTATTCGCAAACAACTATTTGTCTTCGGAGTACCGTTACTGATTGGACTGCTACACTCTATCTTTGCGATTAAGGCAGCATCTTTCATGTTCATGTCCGATATTACTGTGCCCGCGTCGATTGCAATGAGTATTTACGCACTCATTTACATCACGTTCTGCTTTTTGACAGTAGGTTATTACCGTAAAACAGTGAAAGCTGTTTTTTGAGGGCTGGAATGATTTGGGGGCGGTGATAAGGTTTCTTGCGACGATAGGGGAGAGTGGCTGGAATCCATGTAACCTGAAAAACTAGATGGGTGAAAAGAGGATTGTAGGAAATTTCCTGAAAACAAGAGAATCGGTGATAAAGTACCGAGAATCGGTGATAAAGTGCTCCGAATCGGTGATAACGAGGCTCAAATCGGTGATAACGGCAAAAAGCCGATTGAGCCCAACGAGATTTGTAGGAAATTCCCTGAAAGCACGCGAATCGGTGGTAAAGTGTCTAGAATCGGTGGTAACATGGCTCAAATCGGTGGTAATGTGCTGAGAAACGGTGGTAATTACCAGCGAATCGGTGGTAACGGGAATATGCCTTCACCATGCTGTATTACTTCAAGAGGAACCCACTGAAAAGTGCGAATCGGTGGTAAAGTCGCTTGAATCGGTGGTAACGGGAATATGCCTTCACCATGCTGTATTACTTAGAGAGAAACTGACTGGAAAAGTGCGAATCGGTGATAAAGTGCCGAGAATCGGTGATAACTGCTCGAGAACCGGTGATAAAGTGCTCCGAACCGGTGATAACCACCTCCAAATCGGTGATAACGGAGGAATACAGCTACTACCATGCAACCTATCGTAAAAGGAAACTATCTGTTAACTCCAACCCGCGATAACGACAACTCCTCGTTCACGCACAATATATAGAAATCATCTCAAAACGTCGTGTCCGTGTGACTCGGCGTTTTAGGCTTTTATTTGAAAAAAGGTATTTTTTATGTAGATAGGGTAAAGACGAAGGAGATGTGATAAATTATTTTCTTAAGGAGTGATGACGAATGAAAGTGTTGGAATGGCTCGTTGGACCGGCCAATGATTTTTTGTGGACGTACATATTGATCGGGCTTTTATTAGCGGGCGGTTTGTATTTTACGTTCCGAACGAAGTTTGTGCAATTTCGTCTGTTCCGGGAAATGTTCCGGCTTATCGTGGAGAAGAAGGGGAGCGATGATGGCGTATCTGCGTTCCAGGCATTCACGATTAGTGCGGCGTCTCGGGTAGGAACCGGAAACGTGACGGGGGTTGCGTTGGCAATCGGAATTGGTGGTCCTGGCGCTGTCTTTTGGATGTGGGTCATAGCGTTGATTGGTATGGCGACTGCGTTTGTAGAGAGTACGCTTGCGCAAGTGTATAAAGTGAAGGATGGCGACACATTCCGTGGGGGTCCTGCCTATTATATGGAAAAGGCGTTAGGTTTCCGCAAGTTAGGTATTGTTTTCGCTATCTTATTGACGCTTTGTTTTGGATTCATCTTTAACGCTGTGCAGTCGAATACGATTAGTCAGTCGTTTCATGATGTGTTTAATCTTCCTTTTTGGGCTGTTGGATTGGCGCTCGTTCTGTTGACGGCTGTCATTATTTTTGGTGGCGTTAAGCGGATTGTGAAAGTGACACAATCGATTGTTCCAATTATGGCGACGTTTTATATTTTAGTAGCGCTCTTCATTGTCATTATGAATATTAGTGAAATCCCTGCGATGATTGCATTAATTTTTGAGCATGCATTTGGGATTAAGGAAATGGCAGGTGGCGGTGTCGGAGCAGCGTTAATGCAAGGTGTCCGTCGTGGTTTATTTTCCAATGAAGCAGGGATGGGTAGTGTGCCGAACGCAGCGGCAACTGCAAACGTTTCACACCCGGCGAAGCAGGGACTTGTGCAAAGCTTAGGCGTGTTCTTTGATACGATTATCGTTTGTTCTGCGACTGCCTTCATTATTATTCTTGCAGGTCTTTACGATAAAGGTGAAGAAAGTGGCATCATTTTGACACAAGCTTCTATGGAAGTGCATGTCGGATCTTGGGCGCCGTACTTCATTGCGATCGCTATTATGTTTTTTGCATTTAGCTCCATTATTGGAAACTATTATTATGGTGAAACAAATATTGAATTCATCAATGCGCATAAGTCGTGGATGGTAGTGTACCGAGTAGCGGTTCTCGGCATGGTCATGTTTGGTGCATTGGCGAAAGTGGATATTGTATGGAGTATGGCGGATTTATTCATGGGCATAATGGCGATTTTAAACTTAGTTGTCATTCTGTTGCTTGGGAAAGTCGCTTTTAAAGTGTTGGATGATTTTTCAACACAACGCAATCAAGGGAAGGATCCCGTATTTAAAGCAAGTTCAGTGCCTGGGTTAAAAGGCGCGGACTGTTGGGAAGATAAACACGAACTGTGACGCAAATAAAACCGATCGCTCCCTCTACCAAAGACGGGACGATCGGTTTTTCCTTTTTACATTTCTTGAGGTGCTTGCATGCCTAACAGTCGCATTGCTTCCGTCAGCACAATGGTCACACTATGGATGAGTGCAGTACGATAAGGAAGTTGTGTCGTATCTGAAAGCACTTTTACATTTCCGTAGAACGAATTGAATGCTTGTGCAAGATCGACGGCATATTTTGCAATAATGGAGGGATCTAATTCGTCCGTTGCACGCTTGACGACTTGCGGGAATTGCTCAAGCAACTTAATCGTTTCCCATTCGTAGTCATTCACTTCAGTCACTTCGAATGAATCAACCATACCTGCTTTTCGCAAAACGGAGTGCGCGCGGGCATTCGTATATTGAATATACGGTCCGGTTTCACCTTCGACTTGCAACATCGACTCCAAGTTGAATTCGATATCGTGTTTGCGGTGTTGTTTCAAGTCGCTGAATAAAATTGCCCCGACCCCGACAGCTTCTGCCACATCGGATTGATTGGCAAGTGTCGGATTCTTCTCTTCAATCGTCCGTTGCGCCAACTCAATCGCTTCTGTCAGTACTTGTTCTAGCAAAACAATTTTTCCTTTACGCGTGGACATTTTCTTTCCACCTTGTAAAATAAGCCCGAACGGTACATGGTGCATCTCTTCTCCCCATGCATAGCCCATCTTACTGAGCACGTGCTTCACTTGAGTGAAATGCAAACTTTGTTCATTCCCCACGACGTATATGGATTTGACGAAATCATACGTGTTTTTACGGTCGATTGCTGCAGCCAAGTCGCGTGTGGCGTACAACGTAGCCCCGTCTGATTTTTTGATTAAACAAGGCGGCATCGTCTCACCGAGATCGACAACTTGCGCACCGTCAGATTCAACTAATAAACCCTTTTCTTCGAGTTCTTCTACGACAGGTAGCATTTTATCATTGTAGTACGCTTCTCCGTTATACGAATCGAACTCCACACCTAGCAAGTCATAAATGCGTTGGAATTCCTTCAGCGATTCCGTTTTGAACCATTTCCATAAAGCAAGCGCATCGGCATCGCCATCTTCCAATGCTTTAAAAGCAGCACGACCTTCGTCATTCAAAGAAGCGTCCTGCTCCGCTTCTTCATGGAACTGGATGTACAATTTTAATAATGTTTCAATAGGGGCCTGGCGGACGTCTTGCTCATTGCCCCATTTCCGATAAGCCGTTAGCAACTTTCCAAATTGGGTACCCCAGTCACCGATATAGTTGATCTTTACAGGTTTAAACCCGCTTTTCTCCAGCAATAAAGCAATGGAATTCCCTATGACCGTAGACCGTAAATGCCCCATGGAAAAAGGCTTCGCGATATTTGGTGAAGAAAGATCGATTGTTACGACGCCGTCATTGCCTTCCGTCGAAGATCCGAAAGTGGAACCTTGCGTGACAATCGTATGCAAAATATCGTTTGAAACACCATTTCGGTCCAAAAATATATTTACATACCCATTCACGGCTTCTGCTTTGCGAATGGAAGGGTGCTGTATAGAAGCAGCGATTTCTTCTGCAATTATTGCAGGTGATTTTCGAAGGATCTTTGCAAATGGGAAGCAAGGCAAGGCAAAGTCACCTAGATGTGCATAAGCAGGACGCTCCAACGCATGCTCTTCCAACGGGATCGGACTGACAGACTGTAAAATTTCCAAAATCACATTTTTCATTTCCTAAACTCCTTTTTAGGCATAATAAAAAGCCTCCATCTCAAACGATTGAGACGAAAGCTTGTTCCGCGGTACCACTCAAATTGCCTGCAATCCAGGCCCCTTTCTCCTAACGGCGAGACACCGGCTTCTCCTACTGAACTCAGAAAAGCATCTTCGAAGTGCGCTTCACGATCTCCCTTCACCAGGCTCCCACCACCCCCAGCTCGCTACAGAAATAAAAGACCGTTACTCTCTTCATCATCGATATTGTATCTGAATGTACCAAAATGGAAGTGCGATGTCAATAGGCACTGCGAGTAGATGGATTCCAATGAAAATTATTCCTTTACGAAAAAAGAAAATGCGAAGATTGCTTCTCCCTTAATCTCTCCATTCCATCGAAGGATAGCGGAAAAAAAGTATCTCCCCGGTTCCTGAGGAGCTTTGAAAGTGTGACGGCCATTGTTCTCATCCACGGTTTCAACTGTTGTTTCTTCGCCTTTAAAATGTTGGATAATCTCCAGTTCATCTATATCCCAAATTGCATCAGGGGTGTTAAAATCGGAATTTAACTTACTTATTGATATTTCATCCTCTTGATGAACAATCATCGTAGGATAGCCTTTCACTAACTCTTCTGGATCATGAGGTTGGAGGTTATTACATTCCATTCCTTCCTCTTCCCAACAAGATTTATCACGTATTGCATAAGTGACCCCACCCTCTTCCTCTGGATCTTTAATACCGACAAAAATCTCAGGTCTTTCTAACGTTTCACTGAGTGTCTGCTCTGTATCTCCAGGCAATTTTGCTTCGCCTTCGTCATTGGGTGAGCATCCGAAAAGAAGGAGGAATAAGGATACCATTAACAAAAAAACCTTATAGCTCATTTTAAAAATCTCCTTTAATTACCCCCGCCCGTCTAACTCATTAGACATCAAGTGGGAGGGGCTATTGAATGAGAAATAAACTAACTGCAGCAATGGTTGGAGTTTTTTTATTGCTAGGTAGTTGTGGGACTGTGGAAAAGGATGATGCTTTAACGAATGGGACTGTTGAAGAGAATGAATGGCAAACCCTGAAGAAAGTGAGCATCCGGCCCCATGTTGGAATCCTATCCGGGAAAAGGATCAGCTAAATTCGTTGAGGTAATGCCAGATTACAAGCCTGCAGGTGCAAGGCTCTCTGAATCACAAGTAGTCCCGCTCGCAATTAAATAATTTAACAAGCATGCAGAGGTAGGTTTCTTAGTAATCAAGACACTTTCATTTGATGAAAAAAAGAAAAAGTGGATCGTGGAAACTTTCCTAGAAGACGAGAACTTAGTGATTGAAATAGAAGATTGATGTAGCAAGTTGTCAGTAGCATTTGGAGAAGTAGTTAATCAACAATGGAATGTGCCACGGATTAAGTATGTAGGAGGCTATGATGCAATGAGGGTTAAAGTAAGTGCGGTAATTTTGAGTGTAGCGTTATTGCTAGGGGGTTGCGGAACTTCATCCACGGACGAATCGCTAAAGAACGCTGCAGCAGAAGAGCATGAATGGAAGACAGTAAAGACCGTAAGTGGTCACGAAATTATCGCTGAATTGGAACAAACGGTAGAAGTAACAGAACGGGTGAAGTCGATACAGGCCAATGAAGGTCCAACTGTCATCCAAGCTTTGGACGAAATCTACGGTGAAAATGGCTTTCGACATGAAGGCGTCATTTTCTATGGTGATGGTGGAAAGGAACAACCAGGTATTTGGGTTGGCGTGAAAAATCCCGATGAGCGGATGAATGAATTGCTTTCAATCCTACAACCGAAAGTGGATGCCGGGGAAATCATCGCTGAACCCATCTATATTTTCCGTAGTCCGCATACTGAAAAAGAACTGCATGATTTGCAAGACGAAGTGGCGAGAGTAGTAAACGGTATGAGAATAGATAGGGGTTTTTCGGCAGTTGCTGTTGATATCATCACAGGTGAATTTACCATCCGCCATGATCATTTGAAAGCGGAACATCAAGAGGAGCTGCGTAAAATCTTTTCCGATACAACAATCTATTTCGAACAAAACGGTTCAATGGTTGCTGAACCTGGAGAGTCAAGCATCATTTGGCCAAAGCAAGTATCGACTGAGATGCCAGTAGATGATGGGGGATTCATATTTTCGATTGACAAAGGAAAAATATTTGTCGTCGGTGGAAATCAGGGTGAAGTGATTTACGAATTTCCTGAAGCGGACCAGCTGAAAGTTGGTCAACGCGTAAAAGTGGAACCTTCAGGTGGCCTTAAACTGTCTTTACCGGCAAAAGGAGAGGCAAAGTTTGTGGAGGTAATGCCGGATTACAAGCCTGTAGGTGCAATATTATCTGAATCACAAGTTGTTGCGAAAGCAATTGAACAATATGATGGTGGGAAATCTATCAGCGATTATTTGACGATCAAAGGCATTGCTTTTGACCGTGCAGAAAACAAATGGGTAGTAGATACGCTACAAGATGAAGAAAAGGTACTGATGGAGATAAAGGATCACTAAGTAGATAAGTTCCCAAGTTGCAACCGCTCTGTTTCAGGAGCGGTTGTTTGTTTTGGATAAGAACGTCTCCTAATAATTTGGCGAGTGGTGATAAAGAGAGTTTGAGCGGTGATAAACGATCTACAAGCGGTGATAAAGTGACGATGAGCGGTGATAAATCCAATTGGACCGGTGATAACGGGAAAAAGGTTGTTTCTGGGCAGGATGTTGAAGTTGGATTTCAACTGAAAACAGGCGAATCGGTGATAAAGTGGTTGGAATCGGTGATAACAGCTCGAGAATCGGTGATAACGCCGTTAGAATCGGTGATAACACGCTCCGAATCGGTGATAAACTCGTTCGAACCGGTGATAACGGGAAAAAGGTTGTTTCTGGGCAGGATGTTGAAGTTGGATTTCAACTGAAAACAGGCGAATCGGTGGTAAAGTGCTTAGAATCGGTGGTAACTACTGGAGTATCGGTGGTAAAGTGCTTAGAACCGGTGGTAAACCCGTCCGAATCGGTGGTAACTGCTCATGAACTGGTGATAACGGGAAAACTCCCTATTATTAAGCACAATCTCCTTTAATCCCACCTCCGCTCGACAATTTCCGAGCCGACCATTTACCCATAATAAAACTCCCAAATCTCCACCAAAAAAATAGGCCAAATCCACCTTATTATTTTCATACATGTTCTTTGCTTCAAAAGTAACTTCTACAAAATTCAACAAAAAATATACGTTCCCCTTATGAATCGATTCGTTACGACTATTCCTCATTTACAATTTCTGTTTCCATTAATCATCTTCCCTAAAATCCTACTGCCCTTTTGAAAGTTTGAAATTCAATTATAACTTTTTAGCTATTTACGATTAGAACACAACATGTTAGGGTAGTTAAAGAGAAAAGAACACTATATATAGTATTTGCGATGAAATGGTACCAAGTTCGGTTTAATAGGGAATCCGCTAGTCGGAGCTGTCCCCGCAACTGTGAACGTAGACGACCGCCTCATGACCACTGTGACAAGCACGTTGCGGGAAGGGGAGACGGAAGGATGAAACGTCAGCCAGTAGACCTGCCATTCATCGTCGAGCGACACTTTCTTCGGGGGTTGAGAAGTGGAAGTGAATCCGTGTAATGCTTATATGTAAGCATTGTTCCGATTTGTTTCTACAACTTACAACAAAGCGATGACTCCTAGGGAAGGTTGACTCATGGCTTTTTTTATTTTTAATTAACACTTAAATTCTTTAATTCCCGGCAACGCCGGTAACTAGTATAGAAGGAGCGGGATTATTTTGACAATCATGCGTGAACAGACAAGCGGAGCTGATCTGCTGGACAAGCTGCAAGCCGAATTCGGAACGGAGAAATTACAACCATTACTGCTAGCGAGCGATCGTTGGAACGAGCGTCATCCGGAAGCGAGCCGTTCGGAATGGGCGAAAGCGATGATTCTGGAGTGCTTGAGCAATATTGATGAGGCGTCTTCTTATTGGACATTCGTCGCGGCACGCATTTATTTAGATGATGTGTATGCACGCCAAACACAAGCGCGTGGTGTCGAAGTGTATACAGATTTCGCGAAAAATGTCGAAAAACTGGTGCAACAAGGTTTGTACACACCTGTACTGACAGAAAAATATTCACATGATGAGTTGAATGAGCTCGGTCGTTTCCTTGAACCGGAGCGGGACAAGCTATTTACATATATCGGGCTAAAGACACTGATGGATCGCTATGCGGCAGTGAATTTTGATAAACAACCGGTCGAGTTGCCACAAGAACGTTGGATGATCATTGCCATGACGCTAATGCAAAACGAAACGGACAATCGTCTAGGGAAAATTGCTGAAGCATACTGGGCGATGAGCAATTTGTACATGACCGTTGCAACACCTACTTTGTCGAATGCAGGGAAGCCACATGGTCAGCTATCAAGCTGTTTCATCGACACGGTTGATGATTCCTTACAAGGTATTTATGACAGCAATACGGACATTGCCAATTTGTCGAAATATGGCGGTGGAATTGGTGTATATATGGGGAAAGTCCGTTCACGTGGGTCCTCTATCCGTGGGTTCAAAGGAGCATCCAGTGGTGTGCTTCCATGGATTAAACAACTGAACAATACTGCAGTTAGTGTCGATCAGCTTGGCCAACGCCAAGGTGCGATCGCAGTGTATCTTGACGTGTGGCATAAAGACATTTTCACGTTCCTTGACCTGAAACTGAACAACGGGGATGACCGTCTGCGTGCGCATGATATTTTTACAGGCGTCTGTATGCCGGATATTTTCATGGAGCAAGTGGAAGCGCGTGGCGAGTGGCATTTGTTTGATCCGCACGAAGTTCGTACAGTGATGGGGTATTCGCTCGAAGATTTCTATGACGAGTCAAAAGGGCAAGGCAGTTTCCGCGAGAAATATGAGGAATGTGTCAACCATCCTTCATTAACAAAAGAGACAGTTCCTGCGATTGAAATTATGAAGCGCATCATGCGTAGCCAACTGGAAACAGGGACGCCATTCATGTTTTATCGTGATGAAGTAAACCGGGCGAATCCAAACAAACACGAAGGTATGGTGTACTCGAGTAACCTTTGTTCAGAAATCATGCAAAATATGAGTGCGACGCAATTTGAGTCCGTAACGCTCGAAGATGATATTGTCGTCACACGTTCAAAACCAGGCGATTTCGTAGTTTGTAACTTGTCTTCAGTTAACCTTGGTCGTGCTGTACCGGCTGACGTTTTGAAAAGATTGATCACGATTCAAGTGCGCATGCTTGATAATGTCATTGATATGAATAAAATCCCGGTTGTCCAAGCGCAACGGACGAATTCCCGTTACCGTGGAATCGGACTTGGAACATTCGGTTGGCACCATTTGTTAGCATTGAAAAATATTCAATGGGAATCTGATGAAGCAGTGGCGTACGCGGATGAACTCTATGAAAAAATTGCCTTCTTGACGATTAAAGCTTCAATGGAATTGGCGAGTGAAAAAGGGGCTTATCCATTGTTTGAGGGCTCTGATTGGCACACTGGTTCTTATTTCGAGAGACGCGATTACCAATCGGAAGAATGGCAGGAGCTACGTGCGAATGTCGCAGCAAACGGGATTCGAAACGGCTATCTGATGGCGGTTGCGCCGAATAGCTCAACTTCGGTCATCGCAGGTTCAACAGCTTCCATCGATCCGATTTTCAAGCCGTTTTATCACGAGGAGAAAAAGGATTACAAGTTACCGGTCATTGCACCTGATTTGGACCACAACACGTACGATGTGTACCGCCGCTCCGCGTATATTGTGGACCAACGTTGGTCGATTAAGCAAAATGCGGCTCGACAACGTCATGTCGACCAATCCATTTCGTTTAACGTGTACGTGCCGAACAACATCCGTGCGTCCGTCTTGCTCGATTTGCATATGCAAGCTTGGAAGTCCGGCATGAAAACGACCTATTATACACGTTCGACGGCTTCCGACATTGAGGAGTGCGAATGGTGTCATTCCTAATTGCGTATGCTTCGTGGAGCGGCAATACGCAAGAAGTGGCGGAACTAGTAGAGGAAACGCTGCTGCGTGAAGGTATGGATGTGACTGTGCATCGGATTGGTTTAGGGCCTGTACCAGATCCCCGCCAATTCGATGCGATGATCGTCGGTTCATTCACATGGGATAAAGGGGCGACGCCGGACGAAGTGAAAGATTTTGTCTTGGACGTCGGATATAAGCCGGACAATGTATACGTATTTGGAACGGGTGATACGCAGTTTGGCGGAGACGAGCTGTTTTGCAATGCTGCAGTGAAGCTCGCGAAGTTTTACGCGTCACGCATGGCTCCCTTGAAAATTGAACAAAGTCCACGTGGCGCGCAAGAACAGACCGTCATTGACTGGGCGAAAGGAGTTTTACAACAATGGAAACACTCACACGCGTTAAAGTGCTGAATCCAGCAAATCCAAATAAATCAACAGCGATTTTTGGTGGAAAAGCGAGCGGCATCCTGAATTGGAATGACCTTGCACATCCACATTTCTATACATTACGACAAAAAATCCGTTCACTATTTTGGACGGCGAATGAAGTCGATATGACACAAGATGTTAAGCAGTTCGGCAACTTATCGAAAGCTGAGCAGGAAGCATTTTTGAAAATTATCGGTTTGCTGGCGACACTTGACGGTCCGCAAACGGTCATTGCGATGAAAATTGCTGACTTTGCAACCGATCCTTCGGTGAAATCAATACTGGCGACAATTGCCGACCAGGAAAGTGAGCATAACCATAGCTATGCTTACGTGTTATCATCCGTCACGACATTGGACAAGCAGATGGCTTCATTTGAAATGGGCCGCAGTGATGAAGTGCTCATGAAGCGGAACGAACGGATTGTTGATATCTACAACGAATTTGCAGAGAATCCGACAATTGAAACCGTGTTGAAGGCGATGGTGTATACGACGCTATTGGAAGGCCTATTCTTCTATAGTGGCTTTGCGTTTTTCTACAATCTTGCACGACACCAGAAGATGGTCGGAACGTCTACAATGATTTCGTATATTAATCGCGACGAGTTACAGCACGGAAAAGCAATTAGTGACATTTTCCGCGCAACCCTTGCCGAAAATCCTGCCTACAATACAGAAGAATTTACGGAATGGATTTACGACCAATTCCGTCACTCCGTTGAACAGGAAATCATCTGGAGCAACTATGTACTTGGCGGAATCGAAGGGATCGACTTGGACGAAATGGCTGGCTACGTCAAATACCGTGCAAACAAAATGTTGCGTATGCTTGGTCTAAGCGAAATCTATCCAGCTTATACGGACAATCCAATGAAGTGGATTCGCGCGTATGTTGATAGTTTTGACGATACAAAAACCGATTTCTTTGAGCAAACATCGAGACAGTATGTGAAGACAAGCGATTTGAACGGGTTTGATGATTTGTAAGATCGAGTATAGTGACTAGTAGGGAAGGACACCTTTTCGATGTGGGAAGGTGTCCTTCTTTTTTGTGTGCAAATTGAGGCTAGTTAATGATGACTTCAAAGTACGAATCTCATTTAACAGGAAATGGATCTATATGATAAACTATCAATACCAACAATTAGGAGGAAGAGAGATGGAAATTTACTTTTTAGGGGCAATTGCACTCATGGCAGTGTTTTTTGTCATTACGTATGCTGTTCGAATAGGCATTGATACGTCTAAGCAAATGCAAGCCATTAGAAGGGAAATGATTGCACTGAGGAATCAGGTAAAACGACTAGAAGAAGACAAATGAGCTCGTATCGTTCGTCGTATGAAGAAGACGACATGTAATGTCGATAAATGTCGAAGTATAAGGAAGGAGAACAGCAAACCGCGTGAAATGGATATAAGAGGCTATTTTTCACGCGATTTGATGATTGAAGGAAATGATTAATTGAAATAGGTAGCTTCGTTTGGACGATTTTCCAACATCTTGATTAGATTTAACAGTAACCGTTTTTCCATCTCTCCACGTAAATACAGTGGATGCCATTTTCCGAGTGCGTTATGCGCCTCGTGCAGTTTTTGGATTGCCCCGTCAGCATCACCTTGTCGATACAACTGTAGCGCCTGTCGTTTGAAGTCGATCACTTTGTCGACTTTACTGATTGATTGGAGAAGTGCTTCGACTCCTGGATGACTTGTCAGCTTTCCTTCGAACAACAAAGCTGTCGCAAAAGTAATTGCAGCCATATCAGCATAATAGTCAGGTTTGTTGGCGGCTAGATTGTCAATAACCGATTGTGCAAGGGCGGTTACGCGGCTTGCTTCATTCGGAAAATAGTAATACCCGATCGTTTGCAAGTAGATTTTACTCATAGGGTCGTCGGATTGAACGAGTAATTCTAGTTTCTGAATGAATGCTGGTGACCACTCCTTCACGTCTTCCACTTGCAAACTTTTCGTCGCCATGGCATACCCCGTAAGCATGACGGTATCTTGCTTTGTTTTCAGCTTTTGTAAGACCAACCCATCCGTCATGACGCTGCTTGCCATAGCAGGCTTTAAGTTCATTGTGCCTAACAGAATGTTTAGTAGACCAAAGATAAGAAAGAATGGCTCGTGCCACGTGAAGAAAGCAAGCGCGAGTGAAAGGGCACCTAGCACAATGTTTGTGATAGGTCCCCCATAGACATAACGAATGAGTTTTTTACGCATAATGTGCTTATCCAACTGTTCAGGAAATACCATCATGGCTCTGCCTAAGTACCCAAGAACCGAGGGGACGAAATGGAAATACAACTTTCCTTTATGCCGTTCAACGACGAATGGGCCAACACTTAGATTGAGTAACTGCATCCCTTGGCCACGCCCTGCGATGAAGTGTCCCAATTCGTGCAATAAAATGCCAAGAAAGATGCTGGCAAAAAGACTTACGATGATGACTGCTGCTGATCGGATGGACCACGGTTCTGGGTAGATGATGTAGTAAAGGACTGCCAAAAATCCAATCAATCCACCAACCAAAAAGGCCGACAAATTTTTCAAAATAAACACCTCAGATTAGTTGAAAACTGTTTTGTAAATGAACACGAGAAGAACAGCGATGCAAAAGCTTATGAATAGCTTTATAACTTGTTTCATCTTAATCTATCATCCTTTTTCTGTAAATGATATTGGTTGCAATGAAAGACACAACGACCCATGCAGCGATGATTCCTAATTCAACAAGTACATCACCGAAACTACCGCCAGCTTCCACTTTTGTCGCTAATTCAATGAGTTGGATGTTCGGCAAGTACAAAGCGACTTTTAATATAGGATAACTATCCGCTAATTGTGTAATAAACGATCCAAGCGAAAAGATGAGAATGACAGGCATGACAATTAAAGAAGCTTCCATTACCGATTTTGAATAGAGACCTAGAATGGTTCCGATCGCGATGTAAAATAAAGAAGATAACACGACAGCAACAACGATGACTGCTGTATCAGCCGGTTGGTATCCGGATAAATACGAAGTTAGCACAATGACGCCCAACGTCAGAATGAAACTAAGCAAACTTTTTCCACCAATAATCTCCATTGTACTAGCTGGCGATAGCATCAGTCCGCGCAATGTGTTCTTTTCTTTTTCTTCAGCGATTAAACAACATTGGACGAAAGTTGCTACCATTGCCATTGCTAAGTTGATTAATAAATAATGAGAGGTGAGATCTTCGACACCTGCACGTCCATACATAAAGCCTAAGCCAATCGGAACGAATAACACGGAAGAAACCGCCCAGTTTCGTGAAAAATCCTTGAAATCCTTTTGAAAGATTGCGTTAACACGTTTTAATGAAATGTTCATGCCAATTTCCTCCCTGTCACTTCTACAAAAATTTGACCAAGCGTCGGTTCGTTTGAGTGTATGGTTACAACTTGGTTGTTCTTCATATAGTCGAAGAGTTGCTGTGCACCTTCAGCTCCTGCAGGTAAGATTACTTTCTCCTCATTTACTAATTCGACAGTGAGTGTCGAATCAGAGTACATTTTTCTAAGTTTATCTGGTTGATCCAACAGCTGAATCTTGCCCTTATTTAAAAAGGCAACACGGTCACACAATGTCTCTGCCTCTTGCATGTCGTGCGTTGTGAGAAAAATGGTGGTTCCCTTCGCATTAAGCGCTCGCAAACCTTCGTGGATATGCAAGGAGTTTGTCGGATCAAGTGCAGATGTTGGCTCGTCAAGAAAGAGGAGTTCCGGCTCGTGTATGAGTGCCCGTGCTAACGTCACACGCTGTGCCATCCCTTTCGATAAGGTAGAAACCTTTTTCTGTTTTGCCTCTCTTAGATTCACAGTATCGAGTACTTCATCAATCTTTGAATGGGGCAGGTCATATAAATCACAATAGAGCTTTAGGTTATCATGGATTGACAATCTTCCATACAAGCCACTGTTATCTGTCAGTACACCAAAGCGTTTCTTGTATTGTGGTTTCTTCATCTGAGCAACAGGATCGCCAAAAACGGTTGCAGCTCCATTTGTAGGAGTAAGTTGCCCGGTCAATATTTTAATCGTCGTTGTTTTTCCTGATCCGCTCGACCCAAGGAAGCCAAATATTTCTCCTCTCTTCACATGAAAGTCGACACTTTCAATAGCTGTTTGATTACCAAATACTTTCGCTAAACCGCTTACTTCAATTATGTTGTCCATTTTCATCCTCCTAAGTGAATCGCTTACGCAATTCATTTCGTACTCTTAGCATAAGCAAAGACAAGAGGAAGTGCATTTGAATTCAGGTGAAAAGAGCACACGTGAAGTTGAATGGAGCATAAAAAGAGTTGAATGAACGGATAATAGAATAGGATTTTTATATGTCTAGCCACATTTAGAGTGAAAAACTCTATTTCCACAGTTGAGTTGTGACTGTAAATGGTTGTTTCATATCACATAGCTTATCCTTTGCTTGAAAAGCTGGGAACGATGATAGGTTACGTCATGTGATGAATGGGTACCGTATTTGTAGGATTGGATTACGGTACTTAACCAAATAAGCAATAAAGCATTTACTTTGGCAACTAGTAAAGCACTAAACAGAACCCTTGAAAGTGGTCTCTTCAATGCTCTGTTTAGCGATGAAAAATTTGGGTTTAATGCGTGGGAATTGTCGTATTATTTCCGAGGAAATAATACAATTTCCAACAGGTTTAGAGTCCAAGCATCTCTTTTAGCTCAATCATCTTGGTTTTTGATAGAGGAATTGTCGATTTGTCTTTATCATCTAGCACAAGACTATAGCTATTTCTAGTCCACGTAATGACTTCACGTACTTTTTGTAAGTTTACGATATAGGATCGATGGCATCGAAAGAAACCAAATGGCAACAATCTTGTCTCCAAATCGTTTAATGTCGACACGGAAGGAAACGATTCTCCCTTAATATGTAAGAAGGATTGTCCATCATTACTTTCAATATAATCAATTTCCGGTGGATCAAATAGAACGATTTTGTCATTCACCTTCGTCGGAATTTTTTCGAGACGAACTGGAATGATTGATTCCTGTATTGTTTCTTCACGATCCAAGGATACCTCATCATTTATAGCAAGTTTCGTAGGAATGGCATGAAGCCCATTTTCGTCTAATCGGAAAATTTCATCCGCCATCGTCACGGCGCTCTCCATATTTCCTGTAATGATGAAAGTTGTTAAGTTTTGTTGTTTGAGCCGTTCAATCGTTGATAATAAGATCCGTTTTGATTCCAAATCAAGATTTTGGTCAGGCTCTTCCAGCACATAAATAGATGGATCTTGGATGAGAAGACAGGCGAGTTGGACACGCTTTCTCTCTGAATGGGATAAGTGCTTAATTTTTATGTTCCGCTTCGTTTCCAAATGCGTCAATTCAATTACATCGTCAATACATATTGAAGTCTCATATATACGCTTAGTAAATCGTATCATTTCTTCTATTGATAATCGTTCATAAAGTCCGGCATGTAAAAAGAAGTAACCAATTCGTCGTTTATGGTTGGAGATTGTCTGCTCATCGACACGGATTTCCCCTGTAGATAATCTTGTTTTATCAAGTAAAAGGTTCATCAGTTGCTCACGCACATTTACACTTGAATAAATCGCCACCGTTTTCCCAGGTACGACTGATAAATCAAATGCAGGGAAAATGATTGCATCATGAATTCTTTTTTCCGCGTTAATAAATTGGAGTGACACGGAACATTCCTCATTTCTACAAAAATCTCTATTTTCTATTCAGTATAACAGTTTTTGTATTGTTACGAAATTTCTTAGGGGAATAAGAGGATATTTGATAGGGAAGGAGAGAGTGACGTTTCAAAACAGAGGTTAACTCGTGGAGACGGTGGTAAAGTGCTTGGAAACGGTGATAACGGCTTGAGAATCGGTGGTAAAGTGCTTGGAAACGGTGGTAACGGCTCGAGAATCGGTGGTAAAGTGCTTAGAAACGGTGGTAACGGCTCGAGAATCGGTGGTAAAGTGTTTGGAAACGGTGATAACGGCTTGAGTATCGGTGGTAAACTCGTTCAAAACGGTGATAACGGAGAATCTCGAACTTCTCACGTTGTTACAGCAACGACTACATCGTTAGTAGTTACGATTCCAACTCAAGCCATTGAATAATATTTATAGGCGGTATATTCTGTATAGAAGGACGATTTTTCGGGTGCGTTAAGAATGAGTGCCAAAATCAAAGGGGTTTTTGAATGATGGATGCGTCGAATGAGCAGTTGGCCAATTTGCTTTTGCAGCTGTATGGGAAGTCGGATGAGGCGATTTTCTTTTTTGATCGGCAGGGGAAGGTGTTGTCGATGAATGCGGCAGCAGAAAAGATTTTGGAGAAAGATGTATATGAGCAAATGGTGGCGGGGAGCACGAAGGCGATTTGTCGGACGTGTAAAGGGTATATGAGTGCGGATGAAGTGCAGACTTGCCATGCGTGTTAT
This sequence comes from Sporosarcina saromensis, assembly GCF_033253735.1. Classification (NCBI taxonomy): domain Bacteria; kingdom Bacillati; phylum Bacillota; class Bacilli; order Caryophanales; family Caryophanaceae; genus Sporosarcina; species Sporosarcina saromensis. The sequence continues at coordinate 21,981 of NZ_JAUBDI010000025.1, forward strand.
ATGTCCGAACCACATCAGGATATTGGCTCGTTCCAAGTGTATTTTGAGACAAAGGGAAGGGGTGTCATCCCTTATTCGGCGAGTATTCAGACGATCGATGAAGCGACTGGAGTACGGGTGTTCATGTTGCGTGATTTGACGGATCAGTATCGAACACAAGACGAATTAAACCGAAAAATGATGATGAAGCGGGTCATTAAAGCGCAGGAAGATGAGCGGAAACGGTTGTCGCGTGAGCTACATGACGGCGTAGCGCAGGAGATGCTCAGTTCGTTAGTCGACTTGCGTGTGTTGAAATATATGACAATCGAAGAAGATGTGTTGCAGAAAGTGAAACAGACGGAAGGGTCGCTAATGCGTTTGTTGGACGATATCCGTCATTTGTCTGTCGAGTTAAGGCCGGCAACTTTGGATGATTTAGGATTAGAGGCCGCGTTCCGAACGCATTTCAAGTGGATTGAGAAGAATTATGGACTTCACGTGAATTTTCAAGCGACTTTAGAGACGAAGCGTTATGAAAATGAAATTGAAACGGTTGTTTACCGCGTTTGCCAGGAGGCTGTCTTTAATGCATTGAAGTATGCGGAAGTGGATGAAGTTGTCGTTCGTTTGCATGAGGAAGCAGGTTACCTTCATTTATTCGTCGCGGATGAAGGGAAGGGGTTCCGGATGCAAGAGATGTCTCCGAAAGGTACGGGCCTTGGCATTTATAGCATGCAAGAAAGGGCGGATCTTGTGAATGGGGAATTCAAGATCCGGTCAGAAGTAGGGAAAGGTACTGTCGTCTTGCTGAAAGTGCCTTTAAAAGGGGGAGATGAAACATGAAAATCGTCATTGCAGATGATCATGCGGTCGTGCGCAGTGGCTTCATGCATATCCTTAATTTCCAAAAAGATATGGAAGTTGTAGCGACAGCGGCGGATGGCTTGGAAGCGTATGATGTAGTGGCAAAACACCAGCCGGACATCTTGTTGATGGATTTGAGCATGCCGCCCGGGGAAAGTGGGTTAATTGCCACGGGGAAAATAAAAGAAAATTTTCCTGAAACAAAAATCGTCATATTGACGATGTATGACGATGAAGAATACTTGCATCACGTCATGAAGAACGGGGCGTCGGGCTACGTGTTGAAGAATGCGCCTGACGAAGAGTTGCTTCATGCAATTCGTACGGTATATCAAGGTGGACAATACATCCAGCAATCAATGGCTAATTCGTTCGTTACACGACTTGACAATCGAGAGCAGGATGGAGAAACGGATCCGTATAAGATTTTGTCGAAACGGGAAATTGAAATTTTGCCGCTCGTCGCCAAAGGCTATGGCAATAAAGAAATCGCTGAAATGTTGTATGTATCCGTGAAAACAGTGGAAGCGCATAAGGCGAAATTGATGGAAAAGCTTCAGTTGAAAAGTCGGCCAGAGCTAGTTGAATATGCCTTGCGCAAGAAGTTTTTGACTTTTTGAATGGTGAAGGGATTTTACATAGTGTTGGCTGATTAGTTATGCGGCGATTTTGAAAAGTATGCGGCGTTTCGGTGGAATATGCGCCGTTTTAGTCAAGTATGCCGCGATTGGCGAGTTAATGCGGAGTTCCATTGATTTATGCCGCGATTAGCTGGATATGTGCTGATAGTAGTAGCGCGGGAATTTATTGTAGCTGGACTTTCCTCTCGCGCTAAATGCCTTTGACAAGCTAAGGGTTTACTTATAGAGGGCGGCCTGGATATGCGGCGTTTAGCTAGATTATGCGGCGATTTTGAGAAGTATGCGGCGTTTTGGTGGAATATGCGCCGTTTTAGTCAAGTATGCCTCGATTGGCGAGTTAATGCGGAGTTCCATTGATTTATACCGCGATTGGCTAGATATGTGCTGCTGATCTTAGTAGCGCGGGGAATTATTGTTGGTGGAGTTTCCTCTGTCGCGCTAAATGCCTTCGACAAACTAAGGGTTTTACTTATAGAGGGCGGCCTGGATTATGCGGCGATTTTGAGAATTATGCCGCGTTTCGTTGGAATATGCGCCGTTTTAGTCAAGTATGCCTCGATTGGCGAGTTAATGCGGAGTTCCATTGATTTATGCCGCGATTGGCTGGATATGTGCTGATCTTAGTAGCGCGGGGAATTTATTGTAGCTGGAGTTTCCTCTCGCGCTAAATGCCTTTGACAAACTAAGGGTTTATTCGGGGAATGATTCAATTAACAAAGCTGTGCGATTGCTGGATAATAGTGAGAATATGGGGGTGAAGGGGACATGGAAAATCGATATTCACGTCAGACGTTGTTCAAACCGATTGGGCAGGAGGGGCAACAACGGTTAAAACGAGCGCATGTTGTTGTCATCGGCTGTGGCGCATTAGGTTCACCGATTGCAGAAATGCTTGTACGTGCTGGAATTGGAAAGCTGACCATTGCAGATCGTGACTATGTAGAGATGTCCAATTTGCAACGACAGCAACTGTTTACAGAACAGGATGCGTTGGACGGAGTGCCTAAAGTAGTTGCTGCAGCAAGAAAACTGAAGGAGATCCGCCAAGATTGCGAGATTCGTCCTGTGTTAGATCACGTTGATGGATCGCTTCTTGAAGAACACGTCAAGGATGCAGCTATTATTATGGATGCGACGGACAATTTTGAAACGCGTCTGCTCATGAATGATGTCGCTTGGAAGCGTGGAATTCCTTGGATTTATGGGGCATGCGTCGGCAGTTCGGGGACGGTTTTTCCGTTTATTCCTGGTAAGACTGCTTGTTTTCGTTGTTTACTTCCAGTTCTTCCGGCTGTGAATGAAACGTGTGATACGGCGGGTATCATTGCGCCAGCTGTACAAACAGTGGCGGCAAGACAGACTGCAGAAGCGTTGAAATGGTTGACGGGCAATGAAGATGCGATGATGACAAAGCTTCTCCATTTTGATGTTTGGCATAATACACAAGTGGAAGCAGGCATCGCTCGGTTGCAAAATGAGCAGTGCGAAACGTGTGGCGCGGCACCAACTTATCCATCGATTCATCAAACGGAAGGGACAAACTATGCGGTGCTTTGCGGAAGAGAGACGGTCCAAGTCATTCCTGCTAGCAATCGACGATTGTCCATTCAAGATGGAGAACGTGTGGCAAAACGGCTTGGTTCTACCTATAGAACAACGAAGTATTTCATTGAATTCCACGCAGAAGGGTATCGATGTGTGTTATTTGAAAACGGCCGTTTATTAATTCACGGATTAAGAGATCGAAATGAAGGAAGAAAGCTGTACCATCAATTGTTTGGATAAAGGAGTGAAATCATTGTCACATCTGCATGAAATGGATAAGAAAAGCTCGATTGGCATCGCTGTGTTGACAGTTAGTGATACGCGGACGAAGGAAACAGATAAAAGTGGTGGAACGATTATTCAAAAGGCGGAGGCGGCTGGACATCAGATTGAAGATTACAAGATTTGTGTTGATGAAAAGGAAGAGATTACAGACATCGTGAAAAAATGGTCGAAAAATGCTACAATTGAAGTAATTATCATTACAGGCGGATCTGGAATCGGCAAGCGTGATATTACGATTGAAGCGGTGACACCTTTATTCTCCAAAATAATTGATGGATTCGGAGAATTGTTCCGATTTTTAAGTTATACGGAAGATGTCGGATCCAAAGCGCTGTTAAGCCGTGCGACCGCGGGTGCAATAGAGGAAAAGGTGTTATTTGCGTTGCCGGGTTCTTCCAAAGCGGTAGAATTGGCGATGGATAAGTTGATCCTCCCTGAATTGCACCATATCGTTCACGAGTTGACAAAGCATTTGAGATAAAGACTTGCCCGTCGAAAATGCTCGGTAGGTTGCACGTAAAAGACTCCGTAAAGGGCTTTTGGCTTTGATTCCATGGTAGGCGACAACTCTCGAATTGTGAGTGACCAAGCTTCGATGATAGAAATAATTATTTTCCAGCTTGAACCCGATAAATTATTCAGTCGTTCGCTCAAAGTCGCCATTTTTGCCGCCGGTTTTTTTCATTAACATCGTGGGCCCGATGACCATTTCTTTTCCGGCTGCTTTGCACATGTCGTATATGGTCAATGCGGCTGCGGATGCGGCGGTGAGGGCTTCCATCTCGACACCGGTGACACCTTTCGTCTTCACTTCTGCTTGAATGTGGATTTCGTAAAGGTTGTCGGCTTCGTTGATGTGCCAGTCGAAGTGAACATTTACACCCGTTAATGGGATTGGGTGGCACATCGGAATGAGTGATGCCGTGTTTTTAGCTGCCATGATCGCGGCAACTTGTGCGACGGCAAAGACATCTCCTTTTTTATTCGTCCCATCTGTTATTTGCACATGGATTGCTGCATTTACACGGATGGAAGAAGTGGCGATGGCTGTTCGTGTTGTGACTGCTTTGTCGGATACGTCGACCATTTTGGCCCGACCTTGTTCGTTGAAATGTGTGAGTTCGGACATGTTGTTCATTCCTTTCGTGAGGGTTGTAAATAAAATCATACATAATCTTATACATTGAATCTATTCGTAGTATAGCAGAGAAGGGGGACGAATCGTATGGTGGAAATGAGAAAGCCGATACGTGTTGCAGAAGCTGTGAAGCGTGTCATGAATGAAGTGGTGTCTATTGGTACGGAAGTAATTGATTTGGAAGATGCGTATGGCCGCGTTTTAGCTGAACCCATTATCGCCAAACATGATGTACCGCCTTTTGATCGATCGCCTTATGATGGATTTGCAATTCGTGCGATTGATTCTGCTGGAGCGACGGGCGATTCTAGAATCGCTTTCAACGTTGTCGGTGAAATTGGTGCCGGTTTTGTTGGAGAGCGGCCGATCGGTGAAAAGGAAGCATATCGGATTATGACAGGTGCGCAAATGCCAGAAAACGCGGACGCTGTTGTCATGTTGGAGCAGACGGTGGAAACAGCTACTGGATTCACGTTGCGGAAGCCGTTTGAACCAGGTGAAAACATCTCCTATCAAGGTGAAGACTGTAAGAAAGGTGAACAACTGATTGAAGCAGGAACGCTTATTCATCCAGGAACAATTGCTTTGCTTGCCACTTTCGGCTATGCACAAGTGAAAGTGGCGCGACGACCGATTGCTGGTATTTTATCGACAGGAACGGAATTATTAGATGTGTCGGATGCACTTGTACCGGGGAAAATCCGCAATTCCAATGGCCCGATGATTCGTGCTCAGCTCGATCGGATGGGCATCGCGTACCGTTCTTACGGGATGGCGGCGGATGAGCTCGATCATTGCACAACAGTCGTGAAGAAGGCGCTGGAAGAGACGGATTTCCTCATTACGACAGGCGGGGTATCTGTCGGGGATTACGACTACTTGCCTGCCATTTATGAGCGGCTCGGAGCGAAAGTGTTATTCAATAAAGTCGCGATGCGTCCAGGGAGTGTAACGACTGTCGCGGTGTTGGACGGGAAATTGCTGTTCGGACTTTCAGGCAATCCGTCTGCGTGCTTTACGGGGTTCGAGCTGTTTACGAGACCTGCTATTCTTCAGATGATGGGTGATACAGCCCCTTATATGCCGAGGATGACCGCGACATTAGGCGAAGATTTCACGAAACCGAATCCGTTTACGCGGTTCATTCGTGCGAGTTGGGCATACACGCCGGATGGGGTTGTGGCAGTACCTGCGGGTTTCAATAAATCAAACGCCGTTTCTTCGATTGCGCGAGGGAATTGCCTCATTGTATTGCCGAGCGGAACGCGTGGTTATGAAGCCGGAGATGTCGTCGATATTCTCCTACTTGGCAGTGAACAAGGCGTTCGTGAGTGGACGTTATGAAAACGCTCCATGTCGTCGGCTACAAAAACAGCGGGAAGACGACGCTTATGAGTCGATGGGTCCGTATATTGAAGGAAAAAGGGTTTACAGTTGCTGTTTTGAAGCATCACGGACATGGTGGAAAACCCGATATGCCGGATCGAAAAACGGACACGATGCAATTTATGGCGAATGGTGCTGACGCTACGCTCGTTGCGGGCGGCGGGGCCGTGCAGTTTGTTTGGAATGAAGAGCCGGATTTTGTGCAATTAAAGCAGTTGGCTCGTTACGGAACGCCCGACGTGTTATTGATTGAAGGGTATAAAGCGGAAGTGGGTGAAAAAGTCGTCTTTGTACGTGATGAAGCGGAATGGGAAACGTTGCGGCTTGTGCAAGGTCGGCAACTTGTCATCGGCTATGCACCAATGAACGTTGATTGCATACATATTCATTCACGTGAGCACGTTGAACAAATCGATGACTGGTTCATAGAGTGGATCGGAAAGGGGAATGGCGATGAAACCGTTTGAAATTGTCGAAACACCGATTGATATCCAGAAGTATTCTGATTATGTATTGCATCCTTCAGCAGGTGCCGTCACAATCTTCACAGGTAACGTGAGAGAGTGGACGCATGGCGTAAAAACGTTGTACCTTTCGTATGAAGCGTATATACCAATGGCGGAAAAGAAGCTTGCACAAATCGGGGCGGAGATGGAAGTGAAATGGCCGGGCATTCGCGTGGCCATTGCTCATCGGATCGGTGAACTGCAAATTTCAGATATCGCGGTCGTCATCGCGGTCTCGTCCCCTCACCGTAAGGCGGCATATGAAGCGAATGAATATGCGATTGACCGGATTAAAGAAATTGTTCCGATTTGGAAAAAGGAAATTTGGGAAGACGGAGAAGAATGGATTGGGGCACAAAAGAAGTATCCGGAAAAGGGGGTGGAGCAAGCATGATTCAAGTGCATTATTTCGCGAGACTGCGGGAATTGACCGGTAAAGGACAGGAGACACTCCATCGCGATTCAATGACAGTCAGTGAACTGTTGGACTGGGCGGAGGCGACGTATCCTGGATTTGGTGCAGACACGATTCAAGTGGCGGTGAATGAAGAGTATGCGTTGAAAGAGGATGTCATCCATTCAGGTGATGTGTGCGCGTTTATTCCGCCGGTGAGTGGTGGCTGATGAAAACGGTCGGTATCCTCCTGGCGGGTGGTTTATCAAGACGGTTTGGGTCGCCGAAAGCTTTTGCAAAATGGAATGGCGCTTCGTTTTATGAGTTGTCCCTGCGTGCATTGAGCCCGTTATGTGACGAGATAGTGATCGTGACGCGGTCGGAATTAGTGGATGCATTTCCAAGTGGGCTTTCTGTAATTACAGATGTGGATGCGTTTGCGGGGCAAGGGCCGGTTGCTGGGATTTTATCTGGAATGGAAGCTATCGAGGCGGAACGATACATTGTGCTGCCGTGCGATATGCCGTTGTTGAGTGCTGAAACGATTGGCCGGTTAGTTGCATGTCATGTGTCCGGTGTCACAGCAGTCATTTCAGAAGGGAAGCATCATCCACTCGTATCGGTGTGGGATCGAGATGCGCAATCAGTGTTAAAAAGTGCGTTGCTGGAAGGGCAGCGACGGGTGATGACCGTGCAAGAAAAAGTTGGCGTGCGTTGGGTTCAAGGAGCATGTTTGACGGAAAATGCTTCGGAGTTCATGAATGTGAATACGCCAGATCGTTTGAAGGGAGTGGACGGTTATGCAAACGATTGTCGATAAATTAGGTCGACCGATCCGTGACTTGCGCATCTCGGTGACGGACCGCTGTAATTTCCGGTGCTCTTACTGCATGCCGAAAGAAGTGTTTGGTGATGATTATGTGTTTTTGCCGAAAAGTGAGCTGCTTTCCTTTGAGGAAATCGAGCGGTTGGCACGCATTTTTGCTTTGCTTGGCGTGAAGAAGCTTCGTTTGACGGGTGGGGAACCGCTTATGCGGCGGGATATTGCAACGTTAATTGCGAAGCTGACGAAGATTGACGGGATTGAAGATATTGGGTTGACGACAAATGGCGTGTTGTTGGGGCAACAGGCGCAAGCGTTGTACGACGTAGGTTTGCGGCGCTTGAATATGAGTCTCGATGCGTTGGATCCGGATATTTTTGGTGAAATGAACGGCCGTGGGATTAAACCGGACCTTATTCTACGTAATATCGATCGTGCAAAGGACATCGGTTTCACAATGAAAGTGAATATGGTTGTGAAAAAAGGTGTCAATGAAAGCGAAATTCTTCCGATGGCTGCTTATTTTAAAGAGCGTGGTATTACGCTCCGCTATATTGAGTTCATGGATGTCGGTAATGACAATGGCTGGAGTTTTGACAGTGTTGTCACGAAGAAGGAGATCTATGAGCGGCTTGCTGCGAAATATGAGATGGAGCCTGCAGAAGAAGCGTATTTTGGTGAAGTGGCGAAGCGATATCGCTATGTCGACAATGGGGCGGAAGTTGGTTTCATTACGTCGGTGTCGGAGTCGTTTTGTTCAACGTGTACGCGCGCGAGACTATCGTCTGAAGGAAAATTGTACACATGTTTATTCGCTTCGGATGGATTTGATGTGCGGGCATTAATTCGAAGTGGTTTGTCGGATGAAGAAGTGATGGATCAGCTGATTGGCGTTTGGGAACGTCGGGCGGATCGGTATTCTGACGAACGGACAGAACAGACCGTGAAAAATCGGAAGAAGATTAATATGAGTTATATTGGTGGATGAAGGAAGTGCTTTGCGGCTTGGAAAAAGTCGGCGAAGCGCTTTTTTTGTTGGTGTGGCGGTAGGTAGTAAGTTATGAAATGTTCATTAGAAATGTGAAAGTGATTGATAGAAGATGGAAAGTGATTGATAGGGGAATTGCTCGGAGAAGAAAATACTAATTGGTCAAGTGCATGTGGCGCGATGGGATAAAAAATTGATATTCGATGACGCGTTCCGCGGAGTATTGGAAGGCCAGGCAATAAGCAGCTCTCGCAGAAAGCCTTTGACAAATAAAGGGTCTGTGCAGCTTGTACATCATAGTTCGAAGGTCATGAAATGGTGATAACTTTCATTATATGATCGATAACTTCGGCTATTCAATTGATAACTTTCTGTATTCAATCGAATACGTTGTGAACTCGACTGATAACCCCCTCTATTATTCTTCTGATTTACCTGATAAGTCTTCATCTTCCACTCACCGCATGATAAACTGAGGGAAAATCCGTTGGGGGGAGCAATAATGAAGCTGAGTGTGTATATTACCAGAAAGTTGCCAGACGAAGTGCTACAACCGTTACTAGAGAAATTTACGGTACGTATGTGGGAATCAGAAGAAGTCGCGGTACCACGAGATGTTTTATTACAAGAAAGCGAACGAGCGGATGCTTTGTTGACAATGATTTCTGATTCGATTGATGCAGAATTGATGGGCGTAGCGAAAAACTTGAAAGTCATATCCAACTTGGCAGTGGGTTTTAATAATATCGACACGGAAGCGGCAAAGCAAAGGGGTATCGTCGTGACGAACACGCCGGACGTGCTAACGGAGACGACGGCGGATTTGACGTTCGCTTTGGTAATGGCGGCAGCTCGCCGGATGACGTCTGCTGAACGAGCTTTGCGGGATGGAGAATGGACATCTTGGTCACCGCTCGGTTTTACAGGACAGGATGTGTGGGGAACAACAATTGGTATTATTGGCATGGGAAGGATCGGGGAAGCGGTTGCGCGACGTGCGAAAGGATTTGGCATGGAAGTGCTGTATTGCAACCGTAGCCGAAATGCCGAGGCGGAAGAAATGCTTGGAGCGCTGCGCAAAGAATTGGACGAATTGCTAGCTGAGTCAGACCACGTCGTCATGTTAGCGCCGTACACGGACGAGACGGCTGGCATGATTGGAGCGCGAGAATTGGCATTGATGAAGCCGACCGCCACTTTCATTAGTGCTTCACGAGGTGGCATTGTGGATGAAGATGCTTTGTACGATGCGCTGAAAAAGGGGACCATTTGGGCAGCTGGGCTAGATGTTTATGCAACAGAGCCGGTGCCAAGCAACCATCCATTATTGTCGTTGCCGAACGTTACGGCAGTTCCGCATATCGGCAGTGCATCTGTAAGAACGAGAATGGAGATGATGCGTGTCAGTATGCAAGCGATTACGGATGTGTTGGAAGGGAAAAATCCGAAGCACCGCGTTGTTTAATGGAAGGGACGATTAAAAGAACTGGGTTTGATTGTAGAGGTCAACTGCTAATATTGTAATCGAAAGTAGCAAGAAGCTAAGTAATTTATTCAGTCTATTAGCAATGAACATGTTAACTATTCAGCGTGTTGTTTATAGTAATCTCGCTTAACATAATCAGTTACAACTTTAAATCTGTTTCTCTCACAGGCTGTGCAGTAATTGTCTTAATGCGCAGCCTAATTGTTTTGCAGTATTTAATTGTAGTACTTTATTCAATTGGTCATAAATGAATTAACTTCTATAAAAGTAATAATGATTAGGTCGAAGGGAGATGAAAAAATGAAATTTTATACCAAAGAATTTTATGAGGAAATGCAAGTAGCTGCATTTATAACATTTCCGCCTTCGAGGGAAGAGTGGAATGTGTTTATGGATTCCTTAAAAGAGGACAAAAAGGACTATATAGATAACAGGATACTGCATTTAGAGGTTATGAAAGAAGATTTGTTGAAGTACCTTCCTACGTCCTTATATAAATTAATCCATGATAAGACTATAGTTACTGATTATCCTTCAAGTGAAAATTTAAAAATAATTAATCAGTGGCGTGAATCTTTTAATACAAAGGCGGAGTGTGTAAAACATGCCTCGATTGAGAGGTATGAGTCGATAAAAAATGAACTCTCTACAAGCGTTGTTCATTTACATGAAGAAGCTTTACATGACGCAGAAGTAATTAGTTTTGAGTGTAAACCTGAAGAACAGAAGTGTTATATGATTTTGGAGCACTATAAGAATGGAAAATCTATTAAAGTAAAGTTGACTTTTACAAATGTAAAAGAGCTCTCAGTAGATGAAAATATAAAAGGAGCAAAGTGGCTGTATGATGAAGTATCCGGGGACGCATCCTTTTTCGAAGTTAATATTTTACTTAATTATCCGCTAACAGAATTTCATATGAAGGCTGCTTCCTTAGAATTTGAAATAATAGATCCAGATGTCTGATTGAAAAATTTCGCCATTGTGTAGTAAACCATTTTCCTACTAAACCTTTCCCCACCTCGCCCATAGACCCATCTCTCCAACTAGCAATTAATTCCCGCCACAATCTCCAATTCAAGGCATAAGTAGTTGTCCCGCTTAATAGATTGTAATAGTACAGAAGCGGGAAAAACCTTCGTTTGGGCTTTTCCGAATGAAGTGCAAATTGAGAGGGAATGGAGGAAAGGGAAAGTGAGTGCAATTATTGTTGCATTGGCGGGGATGGTTGTTTTTGCATTAGGGTACCGTTTTTATTCCAAATTTGTCGCTGAAAAGATTTTTAGGCTTGACCCGAATTATGTGACGCCGGCGCATCGGTACAAAGATGGCGTTGACTTTGTGCCGACGAACAAATTTGTCCTGTGGGGGCATCATTTCACGTCTGTTGCAGGGGCGGCACCGATTTTAGGGCCGGCCATTGCGGTCTATTGGGGATGGCTGCCCGCTTTATTGTGGGTTGTTCTAGGTACCGTTTTTGCTGCAGGTGTCCACGACTTTGGAACACTCGTATTATCAGTGAGAAATAAAGGTCAATCGGTAGGCACGCTTGCGAACAAATTGATCGGCCAGCGGGCAAAGATTTTGTTCTTGTTCATTATCCTTATTTTAGTGTTAATGGTGAATGCGGTGTTTGCTTGGGTCATTTCCAACTTGTTCATTAAATTCCCGGCAAGCGTTTTTCCGGTTTTCATTCAAATTCCACTAGCCATTTGGATCGGGACGGCTGTATACAAACGCCAGAAGAAGATGCTCGTTCCTTCGTTAGTTGCTTTGGCAGTCATGTATATTGCGGCTGTTGTTTCGAGCAAAGTGAGCTTCTTGCAAATTGACCTTGTGAAGTACATGGGTGGGGCGGAAGGGGCTGGCCTGTTCGGTCTTGGTGCCGTTTCATCAGCGTTCTTTATCTGGATTATCATCTTGATGGTGTATGTCTACTTTGCTTCTACATTGCCTGTTTGGCGCTTGTTGCAACCACGTGATTTTATCAACTCCCATCAGCTCGTCGTCGGATTGGGTATTCTCTACTTAGGCTTGTTGTTCGCGAATCCAACGATTACTGCTCCAATGACAAATGCGACTTCAGATGTTTCGTGGTTCCCGTTATTATTCATTACCATCGCGTGCGGTGCCATTTCAGGCTTCCATGGCCTTGTGTCTTCCGGTACTTCATCCAAGCAGTTGAATAAAGAAACGGACGCACGATTCGTTGGCTATCTTGGTGCAGTCGGAGAAGGGATTTTAGCACTCGTTTCCATCGTCGCAGTCATCACATTCTTCCCGAATAAAGATGCATTCCTTGCAACGTACAGCAGCTTCGGGGCAGCGAATGGCTCTGGTTTGACAGTATTCGTACAAGGTGCGAGTAAATTAGCGACGAGCTTACACATTCCTGCAGACATCGCGACAACAATCGTGTCGATCATCGTCATCAGCTTTGCAGCGACGACATTGGATACATCAGTCCGTCTAATGCGCTATATCATTGCGGAACTAGGGATGGAATACAAAATGCCGAAACTTGCGAAGAAGCATGTTGCGACATCAGTTGCGGTCCTATCCAGTGCTGCGCTTGTCCTTCTTCCACAAGGTCCAAATGGATTTGGTTCTGGAGGCTATTTGCTCTGGCCATTGTTCGGTACGGCAAATCAGCTTTTAGCGGGAATCAGTTTACTGCTCATAGCGGTTTGGCTGAAACGATTGGGCAGAAATTATTTAGTGGCGATTATTCCGATGATTTTCCTGTTATTCATGACGTTACTCGCTATGTTCAAGCAAGTCCTCTTTGAGTGGTCTTGGTTCGGGTCCAATTCCAATTGGCTTCTATTCATTTTCGGTGCCATCATCTTCGTCTTTGCAATTTGGATCATTTTGACGGCGATTTCCGCTTTGTCGAGCAATCAAAAGATTTCAGTGGACGAAGAGTAATTGAGGTGTTTCCATGATTGATTCCCTGAAAAGATTGATGTTGTACTACGAAGAAGTCATTAGTTTGCCGCATCGCCGGGAGATTGCCGCAGAATTGCGGGATGAGGAAGACCTGTTTTTCCTCCTCCTGTATTCCGAAATGATTGGCATTCCGAATCCGGCGTATTATTACACATTGGAACTGTATCCGTATATGATTGAAAAATTTCATGAATGGCACTTGCGCATGGGCATGGAGAAATCTCCGATGCATGGCATCCGCTGTTGCTGAAATGAGGGGAAATGATGGATGTATTAACGAAACATATCATTTTTGTCGGTGGGAAAGGTGGAGTGGGCAAATCGACAACGGCTGCGGCCATCGCACACCGCCTATCCACAGCAGGACACCGCACACTGTTAGTTTCAACGGATCCGGCTCACAATGTCGGAGATCTTTTCGGACGAACGATCGGCGGAAAGCCAGTGGAGGTGGCGGAGCGGCTTGTCGCGCTGGAAATTGATCCACAGCTTGAAACGGAACGATACATCGCAGGCGTGAAAGACAATATTAAAGGTGTCGTCCATTCAAGCTTGATGGAGGAAGTGCATCGTCAATTGGATACAGCGAAAGCTTCTCCGGGAGCGGACGAAGCGGCTTTGTTCGATAAATTAATTACAATCATTTTGGAAGAACGAAAGTCGTTTGACAAAATCGTGTTCGATACAGCGCCAACTGGTCATACAATTCGCTTGTTGTCGCTGCCTGAACTAATGGGTGTGTGGATTCACGGTTTATTGGAAAAGCGAAAGAAGACAAATGAAAACTATTCACGCCTGCTCAATGATGGGGAACCTATGGAAGATCCTATTTACGATGTATTAGCGGAGAGGCAACAGCGGTTTATCCGTGTACGGGAACTATTAATGGATTGCCAGACAACAGGGTTCCTGTTCGTTTTAAACCCCGAGCGTCTACCAATTTTGGAAACAGAAAAAGCGATCGACTTGTTACACCGGCATTCGCTCGAAGTGAAATCAATCGTCGTCAATAAAGTCCTCCCTGAACACGTTGAAGGTGCATTTTGGAATGAACGGAAAGCGCATGAACAAAAATATTTGGAGATGATCGAGCAGTCGTTTAACGAGCAAGAAATTCTATATGTTCCGTTATTGCAAAGAGACATTACGAGTTTTGAAGACTTGGCGGTGTTCAGTGAACAATTGACATGATAAAAAAGGCCTTCTTAGAACGCTTAATCTAAGAGGCCTTTTTTGATTCAATTTTTCGGTGGGCGTATTGTATTTCTCGCTACTGCTTTCTCATAAACCCCGCAACCGCTTCATTCACAAAATGCGCACCGAGCTTAACCGTCCGGTTGTTTTCATCCAATGAAGGATTCACTTCACAAATATCAAATGAGCACGTCTTCTCGTGCCCCACAACTTTCCGGATGATTTCGCGGACGGTCGTTGGTTCCAATCCAAATGGGGACGGAGCACTGACACCAGGGGCATATGCTGCATTCAAGACATCCGTGCATAGCGTAAGCAGAACGGCATCATGCTTGTCCATGAACGCATCCAGTGCATTCATTAACTGCCCCAGTTGTCCTGGCATCATTTCATCTTCATGAACGTATGTGACACCAAGAGCATCAGCTCGGTTAAATAGCTCCTCAGTATTACCGTATCTTTGGATCCCCGCCACAAAATAAGCTACATGTGCATCGTGTTCTAAAATTTGTCTAAACATCGTGCCGGAGGAAGTCTGTTCATCGTACGGACGCAAATCGAAATGGGCGTCGATATTGACAATGCCAAGAGAAGCGCCTTTTCCGAGAAATTCACGTACCCCTACATAATGGCCGTAAAGTGTTTCATGACCGCCACCGATAATGATCGGCGTCGACCCATTCGCAAGCAATGTCTTCACAATGTCACCTAATTGTTGCTGTGCAGCTTCCATTTCCTCACCGCGACACGTAATATTGCCGACATCGACAAACCGTTTATGCTCTTGGAAACGCCATGGCAACTTCGCAAGTTCACTCCGTATGGCATTAGGAGCTTGCGCTGCACCGAGCCGCCCCTTATTGCGCCGGACTCCTTCCTCACATTCAAATCCGACAACCGCACAAACATCCACTGCTTCGCGAACGTCAAGTTCTTCCACTACTTGATGATAACGGAAAGCCGTAAAGTCCTCCGTATCATCAATTCTCCCCGTCCAAATCGTTTCACTCACAATACCATCCCTTTCTAAAGGAGACTCCTTGCCAACAGTATATCGCTAGATTATGATTATTCCAACAATCGATTTATAGAAAGGTGATCGTATGAACATCGTGTTGCTCATGAAAGACCCGCTCGAAGCACAAGGATTAAAATGGCTCCTCACTTCACAATGGACCGACGTGCAGGTGGAAATTGCCGACGTTCACAACCCGACCACAGACGCTTACCTTTATATTATCGACATGACATTGCTCGACGCAGATTTCGAAGTCCCGCCACATGCCGTCTGGCTCGGCATTTCATCTGAACGGACATTCCAGACTGTCTACAAAGCCCTATCCTTAAAGGCGGAAGATGTCCTATTCCGCCCATTTCAACCGGACAGGCTCATCCGACACATTCAACAAATTCGCTTCCGTTGGCGGAACGAATTAGCGCAACGTAACCGACCCGTCCAACAACGCACCGATGTCATAACGTATGAACACCTGCTCATCGGCGAAACCGAGGTGCAAACCCCAGTGCTGTTGAGTTTAATCGCGCCATCACATATTGAAGAGGTCGACCATCTCGTCCGCGAACTCGAGATGCATGATTTCCCGACTACATATGACATCTTCCCGTTTTCTGATTTTGTGCTCGTCATCCATCGGTTAATAGATCTCAACACCCTTCAAGAAGCGTATACGATCTTTTATTCGCAATGGAAGCTGCAATCGGATGCAATACTGACCATCTATTTACATACAGATGAAAGCCGTACAACGTATCGTTCACTGTATAAAAGAATGCGTCGTCTCCATGAACGTATTTTCTATGACGGTTATGATGTATTGTCTTTGGAACAAGAAGAGCTTCATTGGCGGGAGATGGATCCTTTTCTGTCACCGCTCGAGCAACGGAAATGGGTGGAGATGCTTGAAAAACGGCAAATGATAGCCATACGGGAATGGATGGAACAAGACTTTTTAACGGTGGAAGCTCCATTTCCTGATCCCGAAATGGTCCGCGTCCGACTGACGAGTATTCTTGCACAAGTGCGGAGGTATATGACCGCACATTCCGTGAAATCACAAACTGTCGAGCAAGCCTATAGAACAGTATTCGAAACGGTCATTCGAGAGCCAGTCATGTACCAAATTATCCAATCGTTCCTTGCGTTCATTGCCGATTTACTGCAAACGTCTGAAGGGGTGATGCGACGGGAGGGGAGCTTGGTCGATAAAGTGCAAGAGCGCATGCAAGCGAATTACTGGGATGCGACGTGGAGCTTGGCGGCATGTGCAGAGGAATTGAATATCCATAAAAGCACATTAAGCCGAAAGTATGCGAGTGAAGCAGGGAAGTCCTTCAGCAATTCGTTATTGGAGATTCGCATCTCTGAGGCCAAACGATTGTTGAGAGAGACAGACTTGGCAATCGCAGATGTTTCGCAATCGACCGGATTCACACACGCGACCTATTTCAGTAAGCGGTTTAAAGAGGAGACGGGTCGGACGCCTTATCAGTTTAGAGTGGGCTGAGTTACGAGGATGAAAAAAGATGGATTTACACTTATTGTTGTATTTGCATAGGGTACTGACCAGGATTTAGTATTTGGCTTTGAAAATACATCCAATCCTAAAATACTATCCTGGTCATTATGAGATTATGCATATTAACGAATTGAATACATGTCAAAGAAGCTAGATTCTTTCTTTGTCAACACCTATCTAATAGCTCCTGCATCATATCTGCACGAATCATTCGAAATTGAAAAGGTACTTCCAGTTTTGCAAGCCATTCTATATGACTATGAGGAATTTTATATAACGCCCCACTTAACCCTTCTGGAAAAATAAGCTCGATCAGACAAGTACAATCGTATTCCTTCATAATGATATCGAGACGATTTCTAAAGTCTTTTGGATTTCCGAGCAGAACTTCTAGGTTCTTAAACAATTGTAATACTGCTTCATCGTGATCATATGCACAAGCCGATGTTTGATTGTCTGATAGTCGAACAAACCGGCTCCAATAGGCATAAGCTGCCTCCCCATGTTGGCTAAAAAAATTAAAATCTCCTCTATTAAAATGAAATGAGTTAGTTATTCCTAAAATCGTATCAATATCTGTACTGGAAAACAATTTGAATTCTTGTCCCCAATTACTATGAAAAGATTTTGCTTCAGAAGTTACCGAAATACCTAATAAAAATGGATCCAAAAACATCCTCCTCCATTAGTTCGTTGTAATGTAATAGTGGGTGTACTCTGAAATTCGAAGTGTTGCTTTTTCGACAATCACAACTTGCTTTGTTTTTGTTATTTGATATAAATCATGTTTCGACGAGAAACCATATTCAGCTTTTATTTGGTGGGCTGTTCTTCCTGTGCTTCTAATTTGGACTGGTCCAAGTATTTTCATGCCTCCACACAAAGCATTCATATCGTCTGGTTCATTCAATGGTGAAGTAATAGATAATGTGTCATTGAACGGTTTACATTCAGGAAGGCTTCTTAATGATTCAGCATCTGATTGAATACTGAACCCAAACAATAGAATGATAGTTAATGCAAATGAAAATATTTTTTTTATTAAAATTACCTCCTTTTCTAAAATAATATACTTACTTTTTTAAAAAAACTATGAGTTAAAAATACTGATTTTTCCGAAGACTATATGCACTATCTTTTTTTCCCCAACCATCTTATTGTTTACGCAAACATATTATTATAGAATACAACTTTGATTATATCCGCTTATGCAATCAGCTAAAAAAGTATAAAAAAGCAAACAATCTATAAACTATTAACTGAACTTTCCTTATAGAATGATAGTAACGAAAGGGAGGTTGGTTGAAAATGAAAGCGGATACAGTGGAGAAGGTTGTTCAGTATCGAGGTACGGAGTTACATACGAAAGGGTGGCAGCAAGAGGCGGCACTTCGGATGTTGATGAACAATTTACATCCGGATGTGGCGGAGCACCCGGACAAATTGGTTGTGTATGGGGGAATCGGCAAGGCGGCTCGTAACTGGGAAAGTTTCGATGCGATTGTTCGGTCATTGAAAGCGTTGGAAAATGATGAAACGCTATTGATCCAATCAGGAAAACCGGTTGCAATCTTCAAATCGCATACGGATGCACCGCGAGTGTTGATTGCTAACTCGAATATTGTCCCTGCGTATGCAAACTGGGATACATTTCATGAGCTCGATAAGAAGGGTTTGATGATGTACGGGCAGATGACGGCAGGTAGCTGGATATATATCGGTTCGCAAGGGATTGTTCAAGGGACATACGAGACGTTTGCGGAACTCGGTAAGCAACATTTCGGCGGCTCCTTAAAAGGAACGATTACGTTAACGGCTGGTTTAGGCGGCATGGGTGGTGCGCAACCATTGGCCGTAACGATGGCGGGAGGCGTTTGTATTGGCATCGAAGTCGATGAAACGCGTATTAATCGCCGGATTGAGACGCGGTATACAGATGTTAAAACGGATTCATTGGATGAAGCGATCCGTTTAGCAGAAGAAGCGAAAGCGGAAGGGAAGGCTTTGTCGATCGGGTTACTTGGAAATGCGGCGGATATTTTGCCTGCCATGATTGCACGCGGCTTCAATCCAGATGTCTTGACGGATCAGACATCAGCGCACGACCCGTTGAACGGCTATATACCTTCAGGGATGACGCTTGAACAGGCAGCCGCGCTTCGCGATTCCAATCCGGAAGAGTACGTAAAGCGGTCGAGAGCTTCGATGGCGACACATGTTTCGGCGATGATCGACATGATGGATAAAGGTGCAGTCACATTCGATTATGGGAATAACATTCGCCAAGTCGCGAAAGATGAAGGGGTCGAGCGGGCATTTGATTTCCCTGGATTTGTGCCTGCGTATATTCGACCACAGTTTTGTGAAGGGAAAGGGCCGTTCCGCTGGGTAGCGCTTTCGGGTGATCCGGAAGATATCCGAAAGACGGACGAAGTGATTTTACGTGAATTTAGTTACAATACGCATCTATGCAATTGGATCAGGATGGCGCAGGAAAAAATTCAGTTCCAAGGATTGCCGTCACGAATTTGCTGGCTTGGGTATGGAGAACGTGCCCGTTTTGGGAAAATCATTAACGACATGGTCGCAAGTGGGGAATTAAGCGCGCCGATCGTCATCGGACGGGATCACCTCGATTCAGGATCGGTGGCGTCGCCAAATCGTGAGACAGAAGCGATGAAAGATGGGTCGGATGTTGTGTCGGATTGGCCGATTTTAAACGCGATGATCAATGCAGTCGGTGGGGCGACATGGGTGTCTGTCCATCATGGTGGCGGTGTCGGTATGGGCTATTCGCAACACGCGGGAATGGTTATCGTGGCTGACGGAACGAAAGAAGCGGAAGCGCGGTTGGAACGTGTATTGACGACAGATCCGGGCATGGGCATTGCACGACATGTCGATGCAGGCTATGACTTGGCGATTCAGACAGCAAAAGAAAAAGGGGTCAATATCCCGATGATGGAAGGTGAACGGTCTTGAAACCGGTTTGGATTCAACATGCAGCACAATTAGCGACGATTGCAGGTGAAAATGCACCGCGCAAACGTGAGAAGATGTCTGAACTAGGCATTATTGAAGACGGCAGTATATGGATAGAAGATGGAGTCATTCAAGCGATCGGAACGACGGAGGAATTACAGAAGCAATTTGGCGACCGTGCTGCTGACGCGGAAGTGATTGACGCTTCAGGAAGGTTAGTAACGCCAGGGCTTGTCGATCCGCATACGCACGTCGTGTATGGGGGGAGCCGTGAACGAGAATTCGAAATGCGGCTAGAAGGCGCTACGTATATGGAAATTATGAATGCGGGTGGCGGCATCCATGCGACGAGCCGGATGACACGAGAAGCGACAGAAGACGAGTTGGTCGAGCAGTCGACGCGGAGACTCAATTCATTTCTCATACATGGTGTGACGACTGTTGAAGGGAAAAGTGGGTACGGTCTTAATTGGGAGACGGAGTTGAAACAGTTGCGGGCGGCGAAGCGATTGAATGAAACGCATCCAATCGACCTCGTCTCGACATTCATGGCGGCGCATGCCGTTCCGTTAGAATATAAGGGCAAGGAAGATGAATATATTGATAGCATCATCAATGACATGCTGCCGATTGTTGCGGAAGAGAAGCTTGCGGTGTTCAATGATGTGTTCTGCGAAGTAGGTGTCTTCACTCCTGAACAATCTGAACGGATTTTGGAAGCAGGGAAAAAGCTTGGGTTGATCCCGAAAATTCATGCGGATGAAATCGAATCATATGGAGGGGCAGAGTTGGCCGCAAAAGTCGGTGCCATTTCAGCGGAGCATTTATTAAAAGCATCTGACGAGGGAATTCAACAGATGGCAGAAGCAGGTGTCATCGCTTGTTTATTACCAGCAACAGCACTGTTCCTACGTGAGCAAGCGGCGCAAGGACGCAAAATGGTCGATGAAGGGGTCGCAGTTGCAATTTCAACAGATTGTAATCCGGGATCTTCGCCAACAACCTCGATGCCACTCGTTATGAATTTGGCGTGCATTTCCATGCGTCTGACACCGGCGGAAGCACTCGTTGCAGCGACAATGAATGCTGCATGCGCAATTGGGATGGAAGCGAAGGTCGGATCTCTTGAAGTAGGAAAGCAAGGGGATGTCGTCATGTGGGACATCGGCAATTATCAAGAACTGCAATACTTGTTTGGCGTCAACCATGTCGATAAAGTATGGAAAAAAGGCGTTCGTGTTGTAGGGTGATGAATGGCCGTGAATGAAGCTTGCGTTTCATTCACGGTATTTTTGAAAGGATAATTAACGGAACATTCAGAAGGGGTGAAATGTATGGAGCAAGTGGGAGAAAAGGTGAAAGTGCGTTCAAATCCAGGTATGTGGAAGTTTTTCGTGTTCAGTGCAATCGGTGCCTTCATGTTTTTCGTGCCAGTCACAATCGGTGAAAAAAGTTCAATTATGCTCGATCATATCGTTACGTTCATTCAGACGCACGCAGGGGGAGCGTTGCCGTATTATGCGTTGCTTGTCATCTTGGCGGGGGCGGTGTATCCATTCGTCTCAGGTGCTTGGAAAAAATCGACGGTGAATAGGGTATTTTCGGTATTTAAAGTGGTTGGACTCGGAGTTGGCATTATGCTCGTCTTCAATGTAGGACCGGCATGGCTTTTTGAACCGAGTATGGGACCATTTTTGCTAAATAAATTGGTTATTCCAGTCGGATTATTGGTGCCAATTGGAGCGATATTTTTAGCGTTGCTCGTCAGTTATGGCTTGTTAGAATTCATCGGTGTGCTCTTGCAACCCATCATGCGACCGGTATGGCGAACGCCTGGACGTTCAGCGATTGACGCGGTTGCTTCGTTTGTCGGTTCTTACTCACTTGGGTTGTTAATTACAAACCGGGTGTACAAAGAAGGGAAGTACACGGCGAAAGAAGCCGCAATTATTGCGACTGGATTTTCGACGGTTTCGGCAACATTCATGGTCGTCGTAGCGAAGACTTTGGATTTGATGAGTATGTGGAATTTGTACTTCTGGGTGACGTTACTCGTGACGTTCCTTGTTACAGCGATCACGGTTCACATTTGGCCGTTACGTTCATTCAAAGACGAATATTACGAAGGGGCGACTCCTCAACCGGAAGTGAAGCCGGAAGGGAGACGGATTGCGACTGCATGGAATGAAGCGATGGACACGGTTTCCAAAGCACCTACGTTTGCGCAAAACATTGTGACGAACGTACGTGATGGCTTGATGATGGCAATGGCAATTTTGCCGTCAATCTTATCAATTGGTTTGTTGGGGCTTGTGTTGGCTGAATTTACACCCGTATTCGATTGGATCGGGTACATTTTCTATCCATTCACATGGATGTTGCAACTTCCTGAGCCGATGCTAGTTGCAAAAGCATCCGCGTTAGGCATTGCTGAAATGTTCCTGCCAGCATTGTTGGTCGTCGAATCTGCGTTAGTCGTTAAGTTTGTAATCGCGGTTGTGTCGGTATCATCGATTATCTTCTTTTCGGCACTCGTTCCGTGTATCGTGTCGACGGAAATCCCGCTCACAATTCCGCAATTGATTGTCATTTGGATTCAACGTGTGATCTTAACCTTACTAATCGTAACCCCGATCGCGTATTTACTGCTATAAAGAAAAAACACTCGGAAGTTGCGATTTCCGAGTGTTTTTAGTTGTGCGCCCGGCATGGGCTATAACTTGGTGGTGAAAGTCCACTACAGGCTTGGCAGTAGGAACTGTTAGCTTAAGGCAAGGGTGTTCATCGTGAGGTGGAATCTGAAGGAAGCCGGCGGCA
>NZ_JAUBDI010000026.1:0-41249 GCF_033253735.1 Sporosarcina saromensis
TGGCGACACGTGCAGCTGACGGATACTAATCGATCGAGGACTTATCCTTTATGTTAATTTAGTATGGTTGAACTTGTGTTTAGCAACAATGTTGGTTTTATTCAGTTTTGAACGAACAAGATTTTCGTTCTATTGAGTTTTTTGAAAATACTTTTATAAAAAAAGTGCTTGTAAAACTCACCAAAGTTGGTATAATGAATATTGTCCTCATTGAACGAGACGAAGGTCTGGTGATGATGGCGAAGAGGTCACACCCGTTCCCATACCGAACACGGAAGTTAAGCTCTTCAGCGCCGATGGTAGTAGGGGGCTTCCCCCTGTGAGAGTAGGACGTCGCCGGGCCTGCAAGATTCATTACATAATGCAGCACGCAAGGACAACTTCCGTTTAAAGCGAAGTAGCAAGTGGATCGAAGAAACGATTGAGTGAATGAAGCTGACAAAGAAGTGCACAGCTTATCACATTTAAACCATGGAGGATTAGCTCAGCTGGGAGAGCACCTGCCTTACAAGCAGGGGGTCGGCGGTTCGAACCCGTCATCCTCCACCATATTATCTATACATTACACTTAGCCGGTGTAGCTCAACTGGTAGAGCAACTGACTTGTAATCAGTAGGTTGAGGGTTCAAGTCCTTTCGCCGGCACCACTTTTGAGCCATTAGCTCAGTCGGTAGAGCATCTGACTTTTAATCAGAGGGTCGCAGGTTCGAATCCTGCATGGCTCACCATTTATAAATTCTGTTTTGAACCAATTATGCGGGTGTGGTGGAACTGGCAGACACGCTAGACTTAGGATCTAGTGCCGCAAGGCGTGGGGGTTCGACTCCCTTCACCCGCACTTTCAATGCGGAAGTAGTTCAGTGGTAGAATACGACCTTGCCAAGGTCGGGGTCGCGGGTTCGAATCCCGTCTTCCGCTCCATATGAATAATTGCCGGGGTGGCGGAACTGGCAGACGCACAGGACTTAAAATCCTGCGGTAGGTGACTACCGTACCGGTTCGATTCCGGTCCTCGGCACCATTATTTTTAGTCAATGAAACATCGATATGCGCCCGTAGCTCAATTGGATAGAGCGTCTGACTACGGATCAGAAGGTTGTGGATTCGACTTCTGCCGGGCGCGCCATTAAGCTTAACGACGGGAAGTAGCTCAGCTTGGTAGAGCACTTGGTTTGGGACCAAGGGGTCGCAGGTTCGAATCCTGTCTTCCCGACCATCATATTGGGGCCTTAGCTCAGCTGGGAGAGCGCCTGCCTTGCACGCAGGAGGTCAGCGGTTCGATCCCGCTAGGCTCCACCAATATAATATTATTACTTTTCTTGGCGGCGTAGCTCAGCTGGCTAGAGCGTACGGTTCATACCCGTAAGGTCGGGGGTTCGATCCCCTCTGCCGCCATCCTAAAGGACCTTTAGCTCAGTTGGTTAGAGCAGACGGCTCATAACCGTCCGGTCGCAGGTTCGAGTCCTGCAAGGTCCACCACTATTTGAATAGTGAATACGGAGGAATACCCAAGTCTGGCTGAAGGGATCGGTCTTGAAAACCGACAGGGGTGTTAAAGCCCGCGGGGGTTCGAATCCCTCTTCCTCCGCCATAATGTATTAAAACAGTAGTGGAAGGTTTATGAAACACTGATAGCGTAGGATTTAAATTTTCTACAACTAATATTATTGCGGGGTGGAGCAAATCACATCACGCAGAATGTGATTTGTGTAATTTCCTAAAAGGAAATTACAACAAAGTCTCATGAAATACCGAATGCGTAGGATTTAAAGTTCCTACAACTAATATTATCGCGGGGTGGAGCAGTGGTAGCTCGTCGGGCTCATAACCCGAAGGTCGCAGGTTCAAATCCTGCCCCCGCAACCAAAGGTCCCGTGGTGTAGCGGTTAACATGCCTGCCTGTCACGCAGGAGATCGCCGGTTCGATCCCGGTCGGGACCGCCATTCTTTAGTACTACATAAAGATTTCGATTTTAGAATAGGTTGATCTTAAAAGATAGAAACTTTTTTCTAAGTCACTTGTGGCTCAGTAGCTCAGTCGGTAGAGCAAAGGACTGAAAATCCTTGTGTCGGCGGTTCGATTCCGTCCTGAGCCACCATTATTTGCGGGTGTAGTTTAGTGGTAAAACCTCAGCCTTCCAAGCTGATGATGAGGGTTCGATTCCCTTCACCCGCTCCATGGGCCTATAGCTCAGCTGGTTAGAGCGCACGCCTGATAAGCGTGAGGTCGGTGGTTCGAGTCCACTTAGGCCCACCATTTTCCGCAGTAGCTCAGTGGTAGAGCAATCGGCTGTTAACCGATCGGTCGTAGGTTCGAGTCCTACCTGCGGAGCCATATTAACTCGGGGAAGTACTCAAGTGGCTCAAGAGGCGCCCCTGCTAAGGGTGTAGATCGCGAAAGCGGTGCGAGGGTTCGAATCCCTCCTTCTCCGCCATATTGTTGGCCCCTTGGTCAAGCGGTTAAGACACCGCCCTTTCACGGCGGTAACACGGGTTCGAATCCCGTAGGGGTCATAACTAGAAAAAGAACTGCATTCATTTATACGAATGCAGTTCTTTTTATTTTGTTTCTATAATATTTCTTGGAGTGTTTGTACAAATTCAATATAATACATGTAGGCATATTCATCATCATGTGTTTTCTCTGTTTTGCTCTTGCCCTTTCCTTTCCTCTCAATTTAGACAATTAATTACGATTCCTAACATCGTGCAATTGATCACTTGATGGATATGGATTGGCCTGTTGCTTCTTTAATATGCTGGATGCTTCAATTTCCACAGCGCTGCATCCGTATTACTTTCGTTACATCGGACGGATGAACAGTTTATAAAGTATTGATTGCTAAAAGCGTATCGTTTACTTGAGCTCTAGTATACAAGAGTGTTTCCTTCGTTCAATATGGATGCAATTTTTTTCGTTGTCTGGAGTTGATATGAGGAAGGGAGCGTTGAGTTAGCTATATTTTTAAGGAAAAAACCGTCATGCCCCTTTGAAAAGGAACTGACGGTTTTATTGCTTTTACAGGGTCAATAGTAATAACAGTAGACTTCAACATATTATCACCATCTCATCTTTCATTCAAATAGCTATCTTTTTGATGATAAGGGATATTGCCCATGGATGACTCCAACCCTTCATCATCTAACGTTTGTTCGTATTCCTCAGATTTCTCTGATCGCACAAAACCGCGTTTTTCTCCGGTAATATCTGTGCTGACGAATTCCTCCATTTGGTCAGCTGCCCCATCAAGTATTTCATCGTCATATAAAGAATTATAGTCATCATGGTCTCCTATAAAATCTGATGGTGTTTCTGATGTGCCTGATTTGGCGATTTCTTGAAAACTGTCTTCACTGTCTCTCCGTATACCTTCTCTTCGATCTGCAAAGGAATTTGCCTTTGCCATAACCAATAATTCATCTTCAACTGGTCGGTCTTCAGGAATGGATCGCTCAGTTGCATGTTCGTAACAATAGGACGTGTAAGGAATTGCTTCCAAACGCTCGTAGGGGATTTCTGTTTGACACTCTTGACAATAGCCATAAGTACCTTCGTTCATCGCTTCTAGAGCGTGCTCAATCTTTTCTAATTCATCTCCAGCATGTACATTAATCGCCATATCCTTTTCCCGTTCATATAATTCGGTTCCCATGTCACCAGGATGATTGTCGTACATGGATAATTCGCCAACATCATTTTGAGAGGATTGTTTAATGTCAGTTTCTTGTTCAGTTTTCGTTAACTGCGTTCGCAATTGCAATAATTCTTCTCGAAGAGACGTTTTTTGGTGATCTGTTAACATGATTAGCACTTCCTTTGAAATTGTTTTCGTAGTATGGTCTATTTCATGCAAGTTCATAGCTAAGAAATAATGCTAAGTAGTATTCAATTCCCTATGCTGTAGAGAAACTAAACATTTATCGATAACTTCGTCAGATTTAATCAAAAAAACCGCATGGCGCAAAGTATAACAAACTTTGACATCATGCGGTTTCGTATGTGTTTTATTGACATAAATGATGGGTGTTTAGACCAAATGTCCAATCAGGATACCAATTCCAAGCAGTAGACCGAATATTGTATTGGTCACTGCTGTATGCTTCATCGCAGGCATTACCTCCAATGGGAGAAGATGTGCATGGAAGATTGTAATAGCTTTAATCGGTTTAGGAATACTGATTAGAACAAGTAATGCCCATGGTGTCAATTGACCAAGAATAACAAGACCTATCACCCATAAATAGCTGATGCAGAAAAACGTCGCAAGTATTTTAATGGCAGCGGGTCTGCCGACGAGAATGGCAAGTGTTTTTCTGCCTCCGATTTTATCTCCTTCAAGATCCCGAATGTTATTGGCTAACATGATTGCTGCAACGAGCAACATGCTTGGAATTGAAATAAGTATGGCTAGTGCGGTTACTGTACCGGTTTGAATATAAAAGGCAATTAATATGAGCAGCATCCCCATGACGACACCTGAAACAAGTTCGCCAAATGGTGTATAGGCGATTGGGTAAGGTCCACCTGTATATAAGTATCCGATCAGCATGGACACAAGCCCAACAAGTGCTAATCCCCAAGAGGTTTGGGAACAGATATATACACCAATCAACATGGAAACAGCGTAAAGTGCCAAGGCGATGGCTAAAACAGTTTGAGCTTTAATGCCATTTCGGACAATCGTTCCACCGATACCTACAGAATGCTCTGTGTCCAGACCTCTTTTGAAGTCATAATATTCATTGAACATATTAGTTGCCATTTGTATGAATAAGCTTGCGATAAGCATAGCCAAAAATAATGGGAAATGTAGGTCGCCGTATGTGAGTGCGATCATTGTCCCTAAAAAGACGGGGGCGAATGCTGCTGTTAACGTATGGGGTCTTGTCAATTGCCACCAAATTCGCCAACCGGTGTCTGCTTTAATAGTATGTTGCAATTTCCTCTCTCCTATTCTAAGGTTTCCGTTATTCATTGTACTCTAAATCGACGAAAAGAGGTATCCTTCTTTGCATTATATATGCGTGTTCTTATGATTTTCGGTATAATGTAAGTAAGATGTAAATAAAACAACTTATATGGTGAACGGAATTTTAATTGATTACACTGAAGGAGAGAAAATGATGAGCTACAAAATAACGGATGTCAGCAGCACGAAACAAGTGCCACTGTCTCCTCATACCCAGTTTTTCACTGAGACAGTGGAGGTTGGTAGGATTTCTCCTTTATCATTTTTCGAAGCAGGTGCATCGCACTATAAGAACGAGCGGTTCTATTGGCAAAATGCTGATAAGACGATGACGCTTGTCGGTGTGGGGCATGCCTATACAATTGTCAGTGAACAGCAGGACAAGCGTTATGAGGAGATCGCAAGTAAGTGGAAGCAGTTGTGTGCACTGTTAGTAAAAGAAGATAAAGATATCGAGCCAGTTCTGTTTGGTGGTTTTTCATACGATGAACGGAACAGACGGCCGTCAGAATGGGATGGCTTCCCATCTGCTTATTTTATTGTTCCGGCCTTTCAATTAAAGATTGAACATGGGAAGACGTACATTTCGATTAACATGGTCACAGATCAAAAAGATGTTTTATCATCTTTTGATGAACTACGTGAAGAACGGGATAGACTTATTCATACTGCACAAGTGGAGGAGCTTTCATTCACAGATACAAATCAAGTCATTGCAACAACCGAGCGTGGCAAAGAGGCGTATTTAAAAGCTGTTGAAAATGTGACTGGAAAAATTCGACTCGGAAAAGCGGACAAAGTTGTCATTGCACGAGCAATTGAACTTGAATTTGAACAAGAGGTATCTGTTGCACGTACATTGCAATCCATTACAAATGAACAGCAAGAAAGTTATCATTTTGGACTTCAACAAGGAAAGTCCTTATTTTTTGGTGCTACACCTGAACGCTTAATTGAGGTGAAAAATGGAGAAGCCTATTCCGCTTGTGTCGCTGGATCAATTCGTAGGGGAAAAACTGCTCAAGAAGACCGAGAATTAGGTGAGCGATTGTTAGGCGATCCGAAAAATCGCGAAGAGCATCAACATGTAGTGAGTATGATATCTGATGTATTTGAGGCGTATTGTGAAGATGTGTGCGTTCCGAAAGTGCCGAAGTTAATGAAAATCCGGGATATCCAGCATTTGCACACACCTGTTCAAGGCACAATTAAGCAGAAGAGTGACATTTTCTCATTTGTACAAGCATTGCACCCGACCCCTGCATTAGGTGGTGTCCCGACAACGGTTGCTCTTGACATGATCCGGAACGAGGAAGGATTAGATCGTGGTTATTATGCAGCGCCAATTGGTTGGACTGATACGGCAGGGAATGGTGAGTTTGCTGTCGGCATACGATCTGCATTGTTGGATGGAAACAAAGCATATTTATACGCAGGTGGAGGAATTGTGGCCGATTCTGTTGCTGAAGAAGAATACGAAGAAACTTGGGTCAAGTTTAGACCGGTGTTAAGGGCGCTTGGAGGAAAGTTGAATGGATGAACGAAAAGTGTTAACCAACCATGTATTACGATTAACGCAGACTTTGATGCAAGCTGGAGTGAAATCGGTCGTCATTAGTCCAGGATCTCGATCAACACCGCTCGCTTATGCATTTGCAGCGAATGAACACATACAAACTTTCATGCAAGTCGATGAACGATCTGCTGGTTATTTTGCACTTGGCTTAGCAAAGGCGACAGGCAATCCTGTCGTCCTTTTGTGTACGTCTGGAACCGCAGCCTCCAATTATCATCCTGCAGTGACAGAAGCGTATTATGCACGCATACCTTTAATTGTCATGACTGCCGATCGACCACATGAACTAAGAGGTGTAGGGGCCCCTCAAGCAATTGACCAATTGAATATGTATGGCAAGCATGTAAAATTCAGTGTGGATTTACCGCTGGCTGAGGATAATGATGAATTGGATACTTTTCTTGAACGGCATACGCAACGGGCAGTTGCTATCGCAATGACAAAGCCAATCGGACCGATTCATTTAAATATCCCTTTACGTGAACCATTACTGATCGATTTTGATAGACCTGCACCACCGATAACGTTTATGGAACGTATTGTAGGAGAGAATGAACTTTCTTTACCAATGAAGGGACAGCTAAATAATCTTATTGCAAATGCAAAAAAAGGTTTGCTTATTGTAGGTGAAATGCCGATTCATTTTGATAAAAAAGCATTTTGGCATTTTGCTAAATCCCTGCAATGGCCAGTACTATGTGATCCATTGTCGAATTTACGTTCAGAGGTTCCGACAGATTGTCTTCATCTGTGCATAGCCCATTATGATGCATTGCTAAAGAGTGAGCATTTTGCAGATATCGCAGTGCCTGATACGGTTATTCGTTTTGGCCCACAACCGGTGTCCAAACCGTTGTCTCTTTTTTTAAAGAAAACAAAGCCTACAGTTTATGTCGTGTTTGATGAGTCTCCTGAATTCCGTGATTCTCTAGGTGTAGTTACGCACCATGTACAAGCATCAGCACATGCTTTGTTTACAGCTGTTGATCAACTTCAGCGTACGGAATATGCAAAGTTATGGGCGACAGCTAATCAAGAAGCCGAACAATGTACACGTCATTATGAAGGGACGTTAGGCGACGAAGGAATCATTGTGAAATGTCTACTAGATAATCTTCCTACTGGCAGTGACTTAATAAGCAGCAGTAGTATGCCAATCCGAGACCTCGATACGTTTTTCTGTGCAACAGAAAAGGAACTCATGGTTTTTGCCAATCGGGGTGCAAACGGGATTGATGGAGTTGTGTCAACTGCGCTTGGCATCGAACGTGCTCGTAAAAGACCTACATTTTTGCTTATTGGGGACTTAGCATTTCTCCATGACGTTAATGGCCTAATTGTGTCGCGTTTTCACGAAACGAGTATAACCATAGTGATCTTAAACAACGATGGTGGTGGTATTTTCTCTTATTTACCACAAGCATCTGAGCCAAATCACTTCGAGGAGTTATTTGGGACACCGCCCGGCTTGACGTTTGAACATATTGGTGCAATGTATGATGCACAGTATGCGTCCGTTCACACAAAAGAAGAGTTTGTGCAGGAAATACAGAAGGACAAAGTTAAACCAATCCGCATCATCGAAGTATTTACAAGCAGACCTGTAAATGTACAAAATCACCGTGCTTATTGGGCTGATGTGGTTGAAAGGGTGAAGACGATTGGTTGAATTGACAATTACTGTTCGTGAATTACCGATTCACGTTGTCATGAACGGAGATGCACAATTACCGACAATCGTCTTTCTACATGGGTTTACAGGTTCAACAACGACTTGGCGAGAAGTTCTTGAACATGTTGGAAGTGAGTTCAGAACAATTGCTGTCGATTTGACTGGACATGGCATGACAGGTGTACCTCAAGCTCCTGCCCGGTATGCAATGGAAGAGCAAATTGCTGATTTACATATGTTATTTCAAAAGCTGTCCTTGCAATCCTTCGTGTTAGTCGGTTATTCGATGGGTGGCCGCATTGCGCTTGCTTATACAATTCAATACCCGGAACAAATCCAAGCACTTGTGTTAGAGAGTGCTTCACCAGGGTTAGCTACAGAAGAAGCACGAATTGCAAGACGCCAAGCAGATGAAAAGTTAGCGTGTAGCATTGAAGCTGAAGGTGTTCGTCCTTTTGTCGATAATTGGGAAAACATCCCGTTGTTTCAATCCCAAAAAAAGTTACCAGAAGAAAAACGTATCCAAATTAGAAACGAGCGGTTACAACAAAGCGGCCAAGGCTTAGCAAACAGCTTGCGTGGAATTGGGACAGGTAGTCAACCATCGTATTGGGGAATAATTGGTAATTTAAAGGGAAACGTATTGTTGATTACTGGAGAGTTAGATGAGAAATTTGTCACTATTGCCCGGGAAATGAATGAAATTGCATCGTTGTGGAAACATACGATCGTACCTGGAGCAGGCCATGCAATTCACGTGGAAAAACCGTCATTGTTTGCTACAATGGTAAAGGAATTTATTTTAGCTATACAAAAGGAGGAGCACTAGTATGACACGTCAATGGGAAACTATCCGTACATATGAGGATATTAAATACGAAAAGTACAATGGAATTGGTAAAGTGACGATTAATCGTCCGGAAGTGCGTAATGCTTTTAGACCGAAAACGGTTATGGAGCTAATTGATGCATTTTCACGGGCGCGTGATGATGAAAGTATCGGTGTTATCATTCTAACTGGCGAAGGGGAAAAAGCCTTCTGTTCAGGTGGAGACCAATCTGTACGCGGACATGGTGGTTATGTTGGAGACGACGAGATCCCACGTTTGAATGTATTAGACTTACAAAGACTAATCCGTGTAATACCTAAACCGGTTGTGGCAATGGTTGCAGGTTATGCAATTGGTGGTGGACATGTATTGCATGTAGTATGTGATTTGACAATTGCTGCAGACAATGCACGTTTTGGCCAAACAGGTCCTAAAGTTGGTTCATTTGACGCTGGTTATGGATCAGGTTATTTAGCACGTATTATCGGACATAAGAAAGCGAGAGAAATCTGGTATCTATGCCGACAATATGATGCACAGCAAGCGTTGGATATGGGACTCGTCAATACGGTTGTTCCTTATGAACAATTAGAAGATGAAACGGTCCAATGGTGTGAAGAGATGCTTGCAATGAGCCCGACAGCTCTCCGTTTCATTAAAGCGGCAATGAACGCTGATACGGACGGATTAGCTGGTCTTCAACAGATGGCTGGAGATGCTACACTCCTTTATTACACAACGGACGAAGCGAAAGAAGGTCGTGACGCATTCAAAGAGAAGCGTAAACCTGATTTTGGTCAGTTCCCACGTTTCCCTTGATGCAACTCCAAGGCACTCATTAAAATGGTGTAGACAAAGTCAAATATGGCTTTGTCTACACTTTTTTCAACAGCTTTTCTGATGAATAGAGGTGAAAAAGATGATTCCAAATTGGTTGGTACAAAGAGCAAATTTAACTCCGAATCGAATTGCACTTTCATTTGACGAGAAAGAGTGGACGTTTCGTCAGCTGTTGGACGAAGCAACAAACATAGCTCAAAAACTACGAACAAATGGGTTACAGGATGGGCAACGTATTGCGTTACTAGGTTCATCAACACCGGATATGGTATTTATGATCCATGGCTGTTTGTTAGCAGGACTCGAGATTGTGATGCTAAACGCACGGCTGACATCTAGTGAATTGAAGTGGCAGTTGGCCGATAGTGAGGCGGTAGCCCTATTATTGGATGATCAGAGTTCATTTCAGTTTACTAATTTATCGAAACCGATCTTGTCTTTTTCCGATATACATGCAAGTGGCAAATCCGAATTATCCATGGTGGATAGGTGGCTGCCTTCCAAGACGCTAACGATTATGTACACATCAGGGACGACAGGTTTTCCGAAAGGTGTCCGACAAACAGCGGAG
The DNA here is from genome assembly GCF_033253735.1 of Sporosarcina saromensis. Classification (NCBI taxonomy): domain Bacteria; kingdom Bacillati; phylum Bacillota; class Bacilli; order Caryophanales; family Caryophanaceae; genus Sporosarcina; species Sporosarcina saromensis. The sequence continues at coordinate 10,460 of NZ_JAUBDI010000026.1, forward strand.
AACCATACGTCCAGTGCACTTTCTTCCGTTCTGAATCTAGGCTTGACAGAACATGATTGTTGGCTATGTACAATGCCGTTGTTTCATATTAGCGGATTTTCAATTTTAGCCAGATCCGTTATTTACGGTATGACTGTACGTCTGTATGAGAAATTTGATGAGTATGCAGTTGCAGATGAGATACAGCGAGGGCAAGTGACACGAATGTCGGTTGTTGCGGCAAGTTTGCAACGGCTTTTAATGGTTATGGAAGAACAAAATCTGTATGCCTCAACAGCTTTTTTAACGATGTTGGCAGGTGGGGGCCCCATCCCAGTTGACTATTTACGAAGAGCGAGAGAACGAAGATTGCCCGTCCTACAAACGTATGGTATGACGGAAACGAGTTCGCAAACAGCGACTCTATCTGCTGAAGATGCTTTACGTAAAATCGGTTCAGCAGGCAAACCGCTCTTTTTCAATCAAATTAAAATTGATGTTTCAGCTAATGACGCAGTCGGTGAAGTACTTGTGGCGGGGCCGCACGTAACTCCTGGGTATATCGGACATGCAGCTGCAGTTAGTCCAACAACTGATGGCTGGTTCCCAACAGGGGATATTGGCTATGTTGATGAGGATGGATATCTTTTTATTGTCGATCGACGCTCAGATCTAATCATTTCAGGAGGCGAAAACATCTATCCTGCTGAAATTGAGAATATCCTGGCCTCTCATCCGCTCGTGGTGGAAGCTGGGGTTTGTGGTCAAGAAGATGAGAAGTGGGGAAGCGTACCCGTTGCATTTATTGTCAGTAAAGGTAAAATTGTAGAAAGCGATCTAGTGGCTTATTGTAAGCAACATTTAGCGGGCTACAAAGTTCCGAAGGCGTTTCATTTTGTCGAACAGTTACCGCGTAATGCTTCGAATAAATTAGTACGACGTAAATTAAAGGAATGGTTGTAAGGTGTTTTGTGGCGTATTAGAGGGTTAAATTGGATGAAGACTCGAGTAGTTCGGAAAAGTTATCAATCGAGTTCACAATCTTTTCGATTGTATTTGAATAGTTATCAATCAAGTTCACAAAGTACTCGCCATTTCATGACCTTTGGACTAAAAATTACCACAAACAAAACCAGTGCGATTACCTTCTTCGCACTGGTTTCTCTTTACTTACTCAAAGCTTGTTCAAAAACGCTTAAATTTCGTTCCATTAGAGTAAAATAGGTTTCCTTATTCTGAACATCTTCAGGCGTAAGGACGCCAAGGTTATGAAGCTGTAAAGATTCTGCACCGATTTCTTTACGGACGACATCCGTCAGTTTGGACGATACGTTTTGCTCAAACAACACGTATTGGATGTTTTCTTCTTTTGCTTGGTCAACGATTTTTGTAAGCTCTTTTTGGGAAGGTTCACTTTGGGAATTCAACCCAGCAATGGCTACTTGATTTAATCCATATGCATTCGCAATATAACCAAAAGCAGCATGTGATACAAAAAATGTTTTGGATGGGGCTTTATTTGCCATGTCAGCAAATCGTTCATCTAAATCCATTAATTGATCAGCAAGCGCATCATAATTCTTTTCGAATGTTTCTTTTTGCTCAGGCATTTTTGCGATGAGAGCTTCTTTAATGGAGTTTGCTAATTCAATGCTTAACGTTGGAGAAATCCACACATGTGGATCAAATTCACCATGGTCATGGTCGTGGTGAGCTTCCTCACTATGCTCATCATGTCCTTCTTCATCATGTCCATGTTCATCCTCACCGTGCTCATCATGTCCCTCTTCACCGTGACCATGTTCGTCCTCACCGTGCTCATCATGCCCGTCATCACCGTGACCATGTTCGTCCTCACCATGCTCATCATGCCCGTCTTCATCATGATGGTGGTGATTTTCCCCTAAACGATCTTCCGAAATGGATTCTGCAGTGGCAATCATTTCGACGTGTTCGCTCTTTAACGTCTTTTGTGCATTTTCGACGAAACCTTCAAGACCAAGTCCGATATAAAAGAACAAGTCTGCATCTGCTAATGCCATCATATCTTTTTGGGTAGGATCGAATGTATGCTCATCTGCTCCTGCCGGATAAATGGATTGAACATGGACATGCTCTCCACCGATTTGTTCCGTGAAAAATTGTAACGGGTAAACAGTCGTATAGATGGATAATGTACCATCAGTCACCGTTGCTGCTTCCTCATTTTTAGTTGTTTGCCCACAGGCTCCGACAATTAATGTCAGAACAAGCCCGACAAATAGTAGCCATTTTGTTCTTTTCATATTGTACCTCCGAATAATAATAGTAATGATTACGATTTGAACAATAACTACTATACAAGATGATTATTAGTTTGGCAATAAAAAAAGAAAAAAACCGGCAATTGCCGGCACAATCATTTAACAATCTTCTCATTTTTTTCAGGAACTGGATCAAAACCACCTTCGTGAAAAGGATGACATTTAGAAATTCGACGTATTGCTAACCATGCTCCTTTTAGCGCACCGTGTTTTTCAATCGCTTCAACACCATAGTGGGAACACGTTGGGTAAAATCGGCATGTCGGTGGCATAATAGGTGAAATGATTTTTTGATAGATTTTGATGAAACCGATTAGTATGGCCTTCAATTCTAAACACCTTGCTTTCTGTTGTATGTTTAGTTTATTTGTTTTAGTGGTAAATTAACAGGGAGAAGCATTATAAACGAAGAGAGGTTTTACAATGAGTAAAGAATTGATGATGGAATTGAATAAGCAAGTGTCTACATGGTCGGTAATGTATGCAAAACTGCATAATTATCATTGGTATGTAAAAGGTAAACAATTTTTTACCTTACATGAGAAATTTGAAGAACTGTATAACGAAGCGACGCTCCATATGGACGAAATTGCTGAACGAATCCTAACACTCGGAGGAGAACCAACTGCAACATTAAAAGAGCATCTTGAAGAATCAGTCGTCAAAGAAGCGACAGGCAAAGAAAATGCGGAAGAAATGGTTAAAACCATTGCAGACGATTTTGCGAAAATCATGAAATCCTTGAAAAAAGGAATGGAGTTCGCTGCTGAAAATGGAGACGATATGACAGAAGATATTCTGAATGCGGTCTATCAAAGCATTGAAAAACATCAATGGATGCTCAATGCATTTCTTGGTGAAGATAATAAATAATCCTTCATCCTCATCCAATTCCTCCGATAATAGAAGTGTGAAAGGAGGAATGGACAATGGAGTTAAATTCCATTATGGCAAGTCAATTGAGAAGTTTGCAATCCACTGTTCAACTGAGTGTCATGCATAAAGCGATGGCAATGAATACAACTGCAGCAACCGATATGTTGCAAAGCTTACCGGATCAGCCATCCACAGCATCCCATCCTCATAAAGGATTAGTCGTCGATCAAAAGGCGTAACTGATAAAAGCACGAATTCCAATGAGAGAAGGAATTCGTGCTTTTTATTCTGCTACAATTGTACATGAATCGTTTTGTTCCGAAGAACCATACTACGAAAAAAAGGTGGGGTTCATATGGAAAGCGATAAAGTGAAAATGTACGTGTCCGTTCAAAGCCAGCAAGTTTATCCGCATAAATACGCATCACCATGGGAGTACGAAGTGGAAATGAGTAGAGAATTTCTTCCGATATTTGAACAGATCTTCAGAGAGATGGATCGGTTGGAGTTCAGGAATTTCTTACGTGCACACTTGCCGTACGTCCCTTATCATTATGATAAGAACAACCACGAAGTAGACGACAAAACAATGAAAATCTATGCATTGATCCATGAATTTTCGGATGAAGAAACGAAAAAGTTCATTGAAGGACTGCCGTATTTCACAAGACCGGCACTTCCGTAAATGAACGAGCCGCTCGTTTTTCGTCCGTTGATCGGAATGAAAGGACGATGATGGCGATGATTACAACTTACAAAGATTTAAAAGGAGCACATGTTGAGCTGACGTTTGGAGAGAATCGATTTGGCATGGAAGCGAGGCATGTGCTCGTTGTTGTGAAGCACGAAGGGAAATGGTTATTAACTCGTCATTCCATTCGTGGAATTGAATTTCCTGGTGGGAAAGCTGAAGTAGGTGAGTCCGTGATCGATGCTGCCATTCGGGAAACAATCGAAGAAACTGGGGTAACGATAACGAATCTCGTCCGTTTTGCGGAATACGTTGTCAATGGAGAAGAGCCCTTTTGTAAGGCAGTGTTTACGGGAACCGTTACACATATCGATGAACAGCCGACGTTGCATGAAACAGAAGGGGCTCTTTGGTTGACGAATGAACAATTACTGGGTTGTACAACGTTGAGTTTTCATATGAAAGATGCAGGCATGCAGAAAATTCGGGAATGGGTGAATGCCAATGGTTCCTAATGCGTCAATTATACATAGAAGAGGCTATCCATCACCCAATCCACATATTCGATTGGAAGAAATTACGTATATGTCAGAAGGATTAAGGGTTAAAGGAATGCTTGCTACGCCTAAAGCTGACGGGAAGTATGAAGGCATTGTCTATTTGAGAGGCGGCATGCAACATATCGGCATGGTACGGCCAGCTCGCATCGCCCAATTTGCGTCACAAGGATTTGTCGTCTTTGCGCCTTATTATCGAGGCAATCGAGGAGGCGAAGGACGGGATGAATTTGCTGGAAACGATAGGCAAGATGCGATCTTTGCTGTTGATGTTTTGAAGCAACAACCCAATGTTCAACCAGATCGTATCCATCTTTTCGCTTTTTCAAGAGGGGGAATCATGGCGCTTTGGACCGCCATCCTACGTGAAGACATTACTTCCATCGTCACTTGGGCAGGGATTTCAGATGTGATTTTCACATACAATGAGCGAAAAGATATGCGACGTATGATGAAAAGGGTTATTGGCGGAACGCCCATTAATATGCCTGATGCCTATCGGGAACGGACGGCGTTATTTAGAGTAAACGAGATTAATGCACCAATTCTCATCATTCATGGGATGAAAGATGAGAATGTGTCATTCGAGCAGGCGATCCTATTGGAAGATGCGTTACGAGAACACGATCGTAAGTATGAGACATGGTATTTTCCGGAGTATACTCATTACTTTCCGGCTGCTCAAAATGCACAAACTGTGCGGGACCTATGTATGTGGATGAAACAGCAACACACGCATTAAATGGACAATCACTTGTGAATTTTTTATTGAACAGTAAATTGTGCAAATAACCAATGACTTTCCGAGCGTCCTATATTATGATGAGGCTAAACAGTTTTTAAGGGAGGTCAGACGATGAAACTTCGAGTTTCTGCTGTTCAGTATCATCTACATTCCATTCGTTCTTTTGAGGAGTTTGCCAATCAATGTGAGCATTACATTCGGAATGCTCAGGAGTATGAAGCGGAGTTTGTTTTGTTCCCCGAATTTTTCACCACACAATTGCTTTCAATTGGGGATGAGAACGGTAGAGCGATGGGGATTGAAGCATTACCTGGCTTTACGGAGCAATATCTTCAATTGTTCATAAGGCTTGCAACACACTATAACATGCATATCGTGGGCGGCACTCATGTCATTCAGCGTGAGGGGCGCCTTAATAATGTCGCTCATTTGTTTTACCCAGACGGTACAATTGGTGAACAGGCGAAACTGCATATTACCCCTTTTGAAATCGAAGGTTGGAATATGGCTGCGGGCGATGAATTGAAAGTTTTTGATACAGCAAAAGGAAGAATTGCTATTTTAACGTGCTATGATATCGAATTTCCGGAAATTGTACGTATGGTGAAAGCAGCAGGTGCCGATGTCATTTTCTGTCCTTCTTGTACGGATGACCGTCACGGTTTTCATCGTGTTCGGTATACGAGTCACGCACGTGCCATCGAAAACCAAGTCTATGTTGTCTTGACGGGGACAGTTGGTTCATTGCCGACAGTCGACTTAATGCGTGCAAACTTCGGGCAAGCAGCCATCATTACACCAAATGACATCCCGTTCCCACCAAAAGGGCTTGCAGCAGAAGGAGAATTGAATAACGATATGTTGGTGACGGCTGACTTGGATTTAACGTTATTGTACGAAGTACGGGAAAAAGGTTCTGTCACGACATGGCGAGATCGTCGGACAGATTTGTATACAGATTGGGGTTCCAGTACACAAAGAGGTACAGTCAATGACGTATCGCAGTGAACAATTTGTTCTGTTTGAAGGGACGTTCATGCCGATAGTAATCCGAAATTATACAGAGGCTGATTTTGACGAAATGATTGCCTTGCAAGCAGCTTGTTTTCCGCCGCCCTTTCCGGAAGAATTGTGGTGGAATCGTCAGCAACTGACTGAACATGTACAACGGTTTCCTGAAGGTGCGATTTGTATTGAAAGCAACGGCACACTCATCGGCTCAATTACAAGTTTACGTGTTTCAATGAACGATGATGATCTGTCACATCGTTGGGAAGTAGTAACGGATAACGGCTACATTCGTACACACGATCCAAACGGCAATGCATTGTATATTGTCGACATTTGTATTCATCCTGCATTTCGGAAAGCGGGGCTTGGAAAATGGCTCATGAACGCAATGTACCACCTTGTCATCAAACTCGACGTGCAACGAGTACTCGGTGGCGGCAGGATGCCAGGATATGGGGCAGTTGCGAACGAAATGACTGCCGCACAATACATTGAAAAAGTTGTGGCAGGAACGCTTCAAGATCCCGTCGTTTCATTTTTACTGTCAACGGGTAGAATGCCAGTCATGCTTATAGAAGATTACTTGGAAGATGAAGCATCAAAAAATTATGCGTTGCTCATGGAATGGAAAAATCCGTTCCATACGTAACTGTCAATCAGGGGGATTTGTACATGGAATATGTTCGCATCACATCAATTGAAGATCCGTTGTTTCCGAAAATGCATACGTTACTAGGAGAAGTATTTCCACCTGAAGAAGTGTTGGAATTCAATCTTTGGAAAGAACCATTAGAAGATCCAAGCATCCGGGTGTTTGTTGCGGTACATGATGGGGAAGTCGTTGGATCAACGGAATACCGTTACTACCCTCAGTGGGATATTGCAATGACCGATTTTACGATTATTGGGAAAACAGGGTTGGGCATTGGTCGGTTTCTCGCGAAAAAGCGTGAAGAGGATTTAAAACAGTTAGCAGCAGAAAACGGTAAAGTATTGTTCGGGATGTTTGCCGAAATTTATAATCCGCAAGCACGTGAAGATTTTGCATTCGGCAATGTATACGCGATGAATCCGTATGTGCGCCGGGAAGTGTTGTCGCATCTTGGCTACAAACGCTTAGACTTCTCCTACGTGCATCCATCTTGGAAAAATGATGGAGAAGCAGTGGAAGGCTTAGATTTCTGTTTTATGCCGATGAATGAAGAGACAAATGCTGTTCAATCTACACTCATTGTTGATTTTCTAACGGACTACTATTCCGTCCTCTCCAACAAACCAGACAAGTGGTTGAAAATGATCGATATGTTAAAACAGAAAGATATAGTGAAATTACTGCCTTTGTAATAAATGTTCAAGCCCTTTGCTCAATACGAGTGAAGGGTTTTTGTATGTTCTGAAAAATTTGTATTGACCAATGTGGTCGATGATTGATATAGTGGATTCGACCACATCGGTCTAATGGGTAAAGGTGGGTAAAAGATGAAGGCATTTTCTAATCTAGAAGTTGAAAAACGACAAAAAATCATAAACGCAGCATTCGATGAATTTACTGAAAAAGGCTATGAATTGGCTTCTACTAATCAAATTGTAAAAAATGCAGGGATTGGAAAGGGGATGTTGTTTTATTACTTTACGAACAAGCATGAGCTGTTTTTATTCCTTATTGAGTATGCAATTGAAATAACGGAGAAGGAGTTTTTAAATAAACTGTCTGATGCACCTGATTTGTTTGAACGATTTAAAAACGTAGCCATTCAAAAGTTGGCATTTTTAACACAGTATCCGAATGCAATGAATTTCATGGCGAAAGTAATGATCAATGAGGCGGTGCAGCTCGATGAAACTATAAAAGAAAAAATTCGAGTGTTGGAGCAAAAAACACATCAACGTTTGTATTCCACAATTGATACGGACTTGTTTCGTGAAGAGATTGATTCAGAGAAAGCGATCAAAATTATTCAATGGGCGTTTCGCGGATACGAAGAAGAAATAACGGTTCGACTGCAGAATGAAAACATAGATGTGCGAAACTTGGAGAACTATTTTGCGGAGTTTCATGAATATGTTGGCGTCATGAAAAAAGCATTTTATAAGGGGGGCCATTGAGATGGCAGTGTTGGAGACGATTGAACTGACGAAGCGTTTTGGGAATTTCACAGCACTGAACAAAGTAAGTATGTCGGTTGAAGAAGGGGAGGTATATGGTTTTATTGGGCCAAATGGGGCTGGTAAGTCAACAACGATTCGACTTTTACTTGGCATGTTGAGGGCGACAAGCGGACAGTCCACAATTTTTGGAATGGATGCATGGAAGGATGCGGTTGAAATCCATAAACGTCTGGCCTATGTCCCTGGGGATGTAAATTTATGGCCCAATTTGACCGGAGGCGAAGTTATTGATTTGTTTACCAAGCTTCGAGGTGAAAATGTTTCAAATCGGCGGAGTGAATGGCTGGAGCGCTTTGGTCTTGATCCTACAAAGAAGTGCCGAACGTATTCAAAAGGAAACAGCCAAAAGGTTGCGCTTGTAGCAGCCTTCTCTTCAAACGCCGATTTGTTCATTTTCGATGAACCGACATCCGGCTTAGACCCGTTAATGGAAAAGGTTTTTCAAGAAAGTGTCAAGGAATTGAAGCGTGAAGGGAAAAGCATTTTCTTATCCAGTCATATTTTATCCGAAGTAGAACGACTTTGTGACAAGGTTGCCATCATCCGTCAAGGCGAAATTATAGAAGCCGGTACATTGGATGAATTACGTCATTTAACCCGAGTACATCTTGTCGTTCAAACGAGAGAGCCCCTTACTGCCCTTCATACAATGCAGGGAGTTCACCAAATCAATCAAACTGGAAATTCTTGTTCATTTCAAGTAGATGCTGATGCAATGGAGCATGTAATGGCAACGATCAATACTTTCGGGATTGTTTCATTGGAAAGTGCCCCGCCGACATTGGAGGATTTGTTCATGCGCCATTATGAAGGGGCTGATTCCTAATGCAAACGGTGATGTTTAGGAATCTATTCACAATGAGTCGGTTTATCCTCCGTAGAGATCGTGTCAGGTTATTTGTGTGGCTGTTTTCAATAAGTGCGCTGACATGGTTGACCGCGATTTCGTTTACAGGTCTTTATCAAACTGAACAAGAGCGACAAGCCATTGCAGAAACAATGAAAAATCCAGCCATGTCGGCAATGATAGGAAAAGGATACGGGCTAGATGCCTATACAACTGGCGCGATGCTTGCTCATCAAATGTTGTTGTTTACAGCAGTGGCAGTTGCCATTATGAGTATTTTGTTCGTCAACCGACATACAAGAGCAGAGGAAGAAGATGGTCGTTTCGAATTGCTTCGGGCATTGCCAGTCGGTGGGTTAACGAATATTGGGGCGACACTGTTACTAAATGCAACTTTCAACGTATTGTTAGCGATCGTAACAGCAATTGGTCTACTCGCTTTACAGATTGAAAGTATCGATCTAGTCGGTTCAATGCTGTACGGTGCAGCGTTAGTTGTAACTGGAATTTTCTTTGGAGTAGTTACTGCTCTCTTTGCCCAGCTTTCTGAAAGTGCGAGAGGTACGATTGGTTTGTCATTTTCAATCCTTGGATTAGCTTATTTGCTTCGAGCTGTCGGAGACGCAGGAAACGCTATTCTTTCCTGGTTCTCACCTCTAGGTTGGGTGTTAGCAGCAGAAGTATTTGTGAATAATTATTGGTGGCCAATTGTGCTTACGTTGGCAGGCGCATTAGTGATCGCTTGTATTGCCTTCTACTTGCACGCTTTACGTGATCTAGGGGCAGGATACATACGAGCGAGGAGAGGGAGGAAAAGTGCCTCTGTTTTCCTGCAAACTTCATTTGGCCTTGCTTTCAGGCTCCAGAGAACAGCCCTCTATTCGTGGGCAATCGGTATGTTTGTTCTAGGTCTTTCATATGGATCCGTCTTAGGAGACTTGGAATCATTTTTCTTGGAAAATGAAATGCTCGCACAAATGCTACAGCCTGTAGAAGGGTTCTCATTACTGGAACAATTCATTCCGATGCTCATGTCGGTCATCGCCATGATTGGTACAATTCCTGTCTTAATGGTCATGCTTAAAGTGAGACGTGAGGAAAAGAAAGGACGGTTAGATGCAATACTCAGTCGCTCGGTTTCAAGGATTCGATTACTGAGCGAATACGTCCTATTATCCTTTCTAACTTCCATCGTCATGTTAGGTGTGGGTGCTCTTGGATTATGGAGTGCTAGTTCTGCCGTATTAACAGAAAATCTGTCGATTGGTTTGTTATTGAAAGCGGCATACGTAAATGTCCCTGCGATTCTTGTGATGATTGGGATGGTAGTCCTTCTAATTGGGCTGTTGCCGTCGCGCTCAAACGCGATATGGGTCTATTTGATCTATTCTTTTATTGTCGTCTATATGGGCGGTCTGCTGCAATTCCCAGACTGGCTAGGCAAGCTATCTCCCTTCGGCTATGTCCCAAAGGTGCCGATTGAACAGGTGAATGGTACAATAGCTAGTTTGGTCGTACTACTCGGAATCGTCTTGATAGCATTTGGGATGAAAATGTTTAGTAAAAGAGATGTTCAATAGGGGGAGTAGATGGGGTGATGTCCTAGTACATCACCTCAGCCTGTTGACAAACGCTCGCATCCGTTGTTGCTCGTCTCGCTCGTCCGCTCATGAACTTTACGTTCTATTCGCGTCTTCGCTCGACTTCGCGCCTAGGCTGACAAGCGTTTTCAATCAGGCTGAAGAACTTTTTAGGTATTACAAATTTCATTAAAAAGTGTAGACAAAGTAAAAATCGACTTTGTCTACACTCTGAGGTAATGCCCTAGTGCATCACCTTCTCTAATGGAAATCGCGTCAAAACAAGCCTTCACAGGCCCGAATCAACCAATCGCACTCCTATTTTGATAGAGTGGAACGATAATACAAAAGTCAATTGTTATAAGTCTATTAATAAATATTTAATGATTTGAAACAATTATTTCTCCACTATTAGTACTTATATAGTATAAAACATCGAATAAGTACTCTTTAGCAGGTCCTTCAGCAGAATTTACGTGGATTCTATATACTAAAACATCCCGTTCATATTTTATAGAGTATACACTTTGCATCATTGTATTCCAGTCGGAAGAAATTTTAGGTGAGTCGTGTCCATCTAATTTAGCTTGATCTAATGCGATTCGTTCTGCATCCTCTTGTGTAATATTTATAGGATCTTCCCACGCGCTTTTATGGCCAGGAAACCTAGTTGTTTCCTCACTTGTGGCTGACAAATTGCTGCAACCCGTTAAGAACAAGAGACAGATTACACTTGAAAATAAAATCCTTTTGATGAATAACCCTCCCTATTTTATGTAGGATGTATCAAACGTCACGGATATTGTTAGGAATCAAATGACTATGATTGATTTGCAATGCTTATCCAGTTATATTTATAAAATTATGTTAATTTTACCGTATTGTTCATCACAAAACAATAAGTATTCAAAGACACAGGCTTGTTATTGGCTATTTTTAAATAAGAATTCCATCGACTTGGCACCAGTTAAAAATTCAACAGCAGTAAAAAAGCTTCAGAATCCACCATATGAAATTTTCAAAGAACTATTTCAACTGCTCGTCAGTAAATGGAACCTTGCATACAGACGAACAAAAGTGATGAAACGCGAATTAGCAATCCGTCCTGATGAGATCGCGAGCCATTCGGGAATAAGAGAGAGATGAAACTAGCAGGATGTAAAGATAGAAACAGGGATTAGAATTGTATATCGAATTACAAAGATACAGTGGATATTCTTAGCGTGAATGGGGCCACTGAACAAATCTACGTTAAATTTTAGTTTTACAACTAGTTGAGTTGAGAATTACACTATAACAAACAAAAAATCCAAGGCTCGCAATGAGCACTTGGATTTTTAAGGTATCTATTAAGCAGTTGGTCCGCCTTTAAGCGTGATTTCTTCAGAAACGTGACCGAACTTCTTGAAGTTTTCACGGAACAAGTCCGCCAATTCATTTGCTTTTTCGTCGTATGCTGCTGAATCAGCCCAAGCGTTGCGCGGGTTCAACACTTCTGTTGGAACACCGTCGATTGCTTTTGGCATAGCCAAACCGAATACTTGGTTGATTTCGTATTCGACGTCATTCAATTCACCTGCGATTGCAGCGCGAACCATTGTACGTGTATGTTTTAACGACATACGTTGTCCGACGCCGTAAACGCCACCTGTCCAGCCTGTATTGACGAGGAATACTTGTGCATCGTGTTCGTCAATTTTCTTTCCTAGCATTTCAGCATACACAGTTGCTGGCAATGGTAGGAAAGGAGATCCGAAACAAGTTGAGAATGTCGCTTCTGGTGAAGTGACACCGCGCTCTGTTCCTGCAAGTTTGGACGTGAAGCCACTTAGGAAGTGGTACATCGCTTGCTCTTTCGTCAATTTAGAGATTGGAGGCAATACGCCGAATGCGTCCGCAGTCAAGAATACGATTGCTTTTGGATGTCCTGCTACTGAAGGTGTAACAATGTTCTCGATATTGTGAATTGGATATGCTGCACGTGTGTTTTCAGTCAATGAATTATCATCATAGTCTGGTACTCGTGTTTCTTCGTCTACCACTACGTTCTCTAAAACTGAACCAAATTGGATTGCACCAAAGATTTCAGGTTCTTTTTCTTGTGATAAATTGATGCATTTCGCGTAACATCCACCTTCGATGTTGAATACGCCATTATCTGACCAACCGTGCTCATCATCACCGATCAATTTACGGTGAGCATCTGCTGATAGGGTCGTTTTACCCGTACCTGATAATCCAAAGAATAAAGCTACGTCGCCTTCTTCTCCAACGTTTGCGGAGCAATGCATTGGGAGAATTCCTTGTTCAGGAAGCAAGTAGTTCATGACAGAGAAAATAGATTTTTTCATTTCTCCAGCATATTCAGTACCGCCGATTAACACAATTCGCTTCTCAAGTGATACAATGATAAATGTTTCGGATTTTGTGCCGTCAACAGCAGGATCTGCTTTGAAAGATGGAGCAGCAAGAATCGTAAATTGTGCTTCGTGTGTTTTCAACTCTTCCGCAGTTGGGCGGATGAATAGATTGTGGACAAACAAGTTTTGCCACGCGTATTCATTAATCACTTGAAGTGACAATTGAGAGTCTTTATCTGCACCTGCAAAGCCTTTGAATACGAACAATTCGTCTTTCGTTTTCAAGTGATTTAGTACTTTCGGGATTGTTTCATTGGAAAGTGCCCCGCCGACACTGGAGGATTTGTTCATGCGCCATTATGAAGGGGCTGATTCCTAATGCGAACGGTGATGTTTAGGAATCTATTCACAATGAGTCGGTTTATTCTTTGAAGAGATCGTGTTAGGTGCTCCCTTAAACGCAGCTGTCGGTTCCCCCTCTTTGTGTACATACAGCTTCCGTTCCTCTTCATATTCGTTATTTTCTCTTTGCTCTCTCAATCATTTTCCCCCTTTCGTTTTTGTAGCTTACGTAACTCGTGATGGTCTCACAACTAACCAGCAGAACAGTAGGACCGTGCGCTCGTTATAGCCTTTTCTGCTTCACATAGAATACAAGGAAAACAAAATATGAAGGGAAGGAGTAGTTGTATGCTAATGACAAAGTCCAGAGATTGAATCCTTTGATATTTTTCTCGCTTTGCTATATTGCATTCAGGACATGTAAAGGATTATGCATAAGAATGGTGGAAGGCTGATTTTAGAGCTCAAAAATGTACAGTTAGGTTTCGTGGTATAATGCTTACCCTATATCGATAAAGAACAAAGAAGTGCTAGGTAAGGCGAAATATGACGCCTTACCTAGCACTTCATCTTTTTACTTAAGAATGACAAGGAGATTGTTTTAATGGATTCAGCTATCTATGGCTTCTACAGTAACTAATCTTCCGAGACTCGATATTCCTTTAGCTTGAGCTTTTACTGAAGTATAAGACCATGCTACGAAAGCTCCGTAGTTATTTCCCGCACTCAGATTTGCAGCTTGCTGACCAGCATTTGATGTATGTGTTCTAGAATAAACTATACCAATAGCTTTCTCTCCGATAGCTCCATAGGCGGTGTGCTCTAGGATAGCAGAAACTGTCCCTTTGTTAGATCTTGCATATAAATCGCAACTGTAGGAATTTACAAACGGTACAAGGTGATCTATCCTACATGTACCACTAATTGTTGCACTAACACCGCTCAGGCTGTTGGTTGCTGAATAAACCTTGTTGTATATTATCATTGGATTGATTGTTTCGTCTGGTGCGTGCTTCATTGCATATTTCATAATGAAAGCACCGTCCTCTTCAGAAAAAGGTTCGCCAACATCATACTTCGAGTTAATCTCTGCAATCCTAGCATCAATCTTCTCTGCTGATATTTTCTGATTCTCTTTGAAGTCTTTTAGCTCTGCAGCATCTCCTGAAGGAGTTCCAATTAAAAATAAAAACATGGCTGCAAATAAAAAGTAAGTAAATTTCTTCATGTGTTTCCCCCTATAATGGTTCAATTTGTGCGTCTCCTGTCAAAACAACTATATCAATTGAATTCAATAAAAGACAGATTGTTTCGAACTATGAAAGTTGGGAAATATTTTTTTAATTATTAATATAAATTAGACAATTTGACGTGGACAGGGGTCTATACTTCCATCGCCGTAAATTTTGATAAGTGTTAATTGTAGAAAGGTGTTATAATTATCAAAAGAAGCATAATTAGGAGGTTGACATGAGGTTCTTATTAGAGTTTCTTCGTATTATTTTTTTGATTATTGTTGTTGGAGGGGTTCTTGGTTATATGCTTGAAGGTATGTATGCGGCAATTGGGGTTGATACTAGAACGTATGGCTGGATGTTTATGATTGCTATTTTAATCTTGTTGTTTGTTTTTTATAGAAACAAATTGCAATTTGATGGATGGTATAAAGGCAAAGGAAAGGAAAAGTTAACAAAACGAACTTCTAAAATACTTGTTGTTCTTTCAGTTAGTCTATTGTTGTTGCCTCCTATTCTGAATATAGCTTTTTAAGGAGCTGACAAAAGGCGGAATGAATTGCTCTACTATTAATCCGAACAAGAGTCAAAAGAAGCTATCTCCTAGAGGGCGACAGCTTTCACCGCCTTCTGCTCGAATCCTAATAAGCTTTTTTAAGTAGAGAGGCAAATAAGTTTCCCGCATAAGCTAGTTGGCTGGAGTGCAGGCGCCGACTCCTGCGGGGGAATAGCACGAATGGTGAGACCCCGCAGGGAGCAAAGCGGACGAGGAGGCTCACCCGTGCCCCGCGGAAAGCGTGCGCCGTAACGCAAGCCAACGGGTTTGGAGGAGTCTACTTGTAAATAAGTAGTTAATCAACAAACCTGTTAATTTTACATCTAGTTGAGAAATACACTATAAAAAACAAAAAAATCCAAGGCTCGCAATGAGCACTTGGATTTTTCGGTATCTATTAAGCAGTTGGTCCGCCTTTAAGCGTGATTTCTTCTGAAACGTGACCGAACTTCTTGAAGTTTTCACGGAACAAGTCCGCCAATTCATTTGCTTTTTCGTCGTATGCTGCTGGATCAGCCCAAGCGTTGCGTGGGTTCAACACTTCTGTTGGAACACCGTCGATTGCTTTTGGCATAGCTAAACCGAATACTTCGTTAATTTCGTATTCAACGTCATTCAATTCACCTGCGATTGCAGCGCGAACCATTGTACGTGTGTGTTTTAACGACATACGTTGTCCGACGCCGTAAACGCCACCTGTCCAGCCTGTATTGACGAGGAATACTTGTGCATCGTGTTCGTCAATTTTCTTTCCTAGCATTTCAGCATACACAGTTGCTGGCAATGGTAGGAAAGGAGATCCGAAACAAGTTGAGAATGTCGCTTCTGGTGATGTGACACCACGCTCTGTTCCTGCAAGTTTGGACGTAAAGCCACTTAGGAAGTGGTACATCGCTTGCTCTTTCGTCAATTTAGAGATTGGAGGCAATACGCCGAATGCGTCCGCAGTCAAGAATACGATTGCTTTTGGATGTCCTGCTACTGAAGGTGTAACAATGTTCTCGATATTGTGAATTGGATATGCTGCACGTGTGTTTTCAGTCAATGAATTATCATCATAGTCTGGTACTCGTGTTTCTTCGTCTACCACAACGTTCTCTAAAACTGAACCAAATTGGATTGCACCAAAGATTTCAGGTTCTTTTTCTTGTGATAAATTGATGCATTTCGCGTAACATCCACCTTCGATGTTGAATACGCCATTATCTGACCAACCGTGCTCATCATCACCGATCAATTTACGGTGAGCATCTGCTGATAGGGTAGTTTTACCCGTACCTGATAATCCGAAGAATAATGCTACGTCGCCTTCTTCTCCAACGTTTGCCGAGCAATGCATTGGAAGAATTCCTTGTTCAGGAAGCAAGTAGTTCATAACAGAGAAAATAGATTTTTTCATTTCTCCAGCATATTCTGTGCCACCAATTAACACAATTCGCTTCTCAAGTGATACAATGATAAATGTTTCGGATTTTGTGCCGTCAACAGCAGGATCTGCTTTGAAAGATGGAGCAGCAAGAATCGTAAATTGTGCTTCGTGTGTTTTCAACTCTTCCGCAGTTGGGCGGATGAATAGATTGTGGACAAACAAGTTTTGCCACGCGTATTCATTAATCACTTGAAGTGACAATTGAGAGTCTTTATCTGCACCTGCAAAGCCTTTGAATACGAACAATTCGTCTTTCGTTTTCAAGTGATTTAGTACTTTCGTATATAGGGAATCGAAAATTTCAGATGAGATTGGGCGATTCACTTTGCCCCAATCGATTTTATCTTTTGTTGAAGCTTCTTCTACAATATATTTATCTTCTGGTGAACGGCCAGTGTACTTTCCAGTTTTCGCAGTAATTGCGCCATCTGATGAAAGTTTCGCTTCTCCGCGAGCAGTCGCCTTTTCAACCAATTCCGCCACTGAAGGCTGTACATTGACGTTGTTGCCTGAGAGCAACTCGTTTAGTCCATTTTCAATTTTCGCTGAGATCATAGTATCTTACCGTCCTTTGCATGTAATCCCATCGTGTGGGTTTCATCACATTTCCGTAAATAGTATAACACATTAAGAATAATAATCTATACTAATTAAAAACTCAAGCACTAAACTCAGAAAAGATTTGACAAAATCCAACTTTTTTCGTAGCATAGGTAAATGAACGGATACTCTTATCCCGAGCTGGCGGAGGGACAGGCCCTATGAAGCCCGGCAACCTGCGCGGACATTGTCTGCGAAAAGGTGCCAAACCTGGAGCAAGGTACGATTCCTTGGACGATAAGAGTGAAAGGTGCTGCTTTTGAAATCATGCCTTTCCTCATGTATTTACGTGAGCGAAGGGCTTTTTATATTTATTTAGCTTTATGTCAATGATTGTAGAGGGAGAGACGTGTAAGACGGTCAACGAACCTCTAGCTGGCGTTTGAAATACCTACTAAATAAATATAAGCCTACGGTGGAAGTCAAAATTTGCCGAGGCCTAATCGATTTTATATGCCCTTAATCCTTGTGTATGTTGACGTCGACTCTCTTCAGGCGTGGAACAAAACTGGGACAAATAGAGTACCGTATCAATATTTGCAAGCTGTTAAGGAGGAAATTACATTGACTAATCGCCGTTTGTTTACATCAGAATCGGTAACTGAAGGACATCCTGACAAAATGTGTGACCAAATCTCGGATGCCATTTTGGATGCAATCCTTGAAGAAGACCCGAATGCACGTGTTGCGTGTGAAACGACCATTACAACTGGTCTCGTGCTCGTCATTGGGGAAATTACTACAACAACGTATGTGGATATTCCAAAAGTTGTTCGTGATACTGTGAAGGAAATTGGGTATACTCGTGCTAAATTTGGTTTCGATTGGGAGACATCTTCCGTCTTGACATCGATCGATGAACAGTCACCGGATATTGCAGCAAGTGTCGACCAAGCACTTGAAGCGCGTGAAGGAACAATGACAGATGAGGAACTCGAAGCAATTGGAGCAGGGGACCAAGGATTAATGTTCGGTTTTGCGTGTAATGAAACACCTGAACTCATGCCGTTGCCAATTAGTTTGTCACACAAACTTTCACGTAGACTTGCATACGTACGTAAAGAAGAGATTCTTTCCTATTTACGTCCGGACGGTAAAACGCAAGTGACTGTTGAGTATGACGAAAATGACAAACCAGTTCGCATTGATACAATTGTTATCTCAACACAACATCATCCGGATACGCCACTTGCACAAATACAAAAAGAAATAAAAGAGCATGTTATTCTGCCAGTTGTCCCTGCTGAATTATTAGATTATGAAACAAAATACTTCATTAATCCATCTGGCCGTTTCGTTATCGGTGGACCTCAAGGGGACGCTGGTCTAACAGGACGGAAAATTATCGTTGATACGTATGGCGGTTACGCCCGTCATGGTGGCGGTGCATTTTCAGGGAAAGACGCGACAAAAGTGGACCGCTCTGCATCTTACGCGGCACGCTATGTGGCAAAAAATATCGTAGCAGCAGGATTGGCTGAACGTTGTGAAGTGCAACTCGCATATGCAATTGGTGTTGCTAAGCCAGTATCCATTTCCATCGATACATTCGGCACAGGAAAAGTCGCTGAAAGCAAGCTCGTTGAAATCGTTCGAGAATTGTTCGACCTTCGTCCAGCAGGCATCATTAAAATGCTTGACCTTCGTCGTCCAATCTACAAACAAACAGCTGCTTATGGACATTTTGGGCGTACGGATATCGAATTGCCATGGGAACAAACAGATAAAGCGGCTGCGTTAGTGGAAAAAGCTGGCGTTGTCACGCAATAAGTATCTACAAACCGGGAAGCATCCTTGCTTCTCGGTTTTTTTGGCTACAGTGGACACCGTAATAGTAGGAAACTATTCCATTAGCAAAGCGTCTAAATCTATAAGTCGGAGGAGGGAGAGGGGTGTAGTTGGCTATGAGCATCTTATTATTAGTGGTCATTGGCGGCATAGCACTAGTTAGCGTAGCAGCGATTATCATCCTATTAGTAGCAGTTAAGAAATAAAGGTGCAGCTCGAGTGAGCAGCACCTGTTTCAGTCTTAAATGGTATTTTTAATGTTACAAGCTATCTTAATTCGTCTCTAACGATCCGTCTACTTTTGCATTTGCTTATATATTTGCCCTTTTTCGACGTAACTGTTGACAACGCGTTCCATTTCTTTGCGATCCTCTTCATTTAAATCGCGGACAACTTTGGCAGGAGACCCTAATGCAAGGCAACCAGGTGGGATTTTCTTACCCGGAGGAACAAGCGCTCCTGCGCCGATAAAGGCACCTTCACCAATTTCAGCACCATCGAGAATAATGGAACCCATTCCAATGAGCGCTCCTTTTCGAATAACACAACTATGTAATAATGCTTTATGGCCAACTGTTACATCGTCTTCAATGAGTAGTGTCTTCCCTGGACTTTGATGAAGACAACTGAGGTCTTGAATGCTAACTCGTTCACCAATAATTGTTGGCGCAACATCGCCACGAATGACCGTATTAAACCAAATCGAACTGTTTGCGCCAATCGTGACATCCCCAGTAATTGTCGCGTATTCTGCCACATAGACAGAAGGATCGATTTGTGGTGACTTTCCATTGTATGGATAAATCATCAACATCTCCTCTTTCCTTAAAATCGTGTATAATTTATCGTATCATAAATCCTTTCCGTACAGTAAGGGAATCTCTTTCTTGTAGCGAAAGGAACGGAGGTGAGACACATGTGGAAATGGGAAGCGGAAGGACAGCCAAAAGCAGTCGTCGTCATTGTCCATAGTGCATATGAACATCATAGGAGGTATGCATGGCTCATTCAAAAGCTGCGTAATGGCGGTTTTCATGTTGTCACGACTGACTTGCCTGGACATGGTGCTGAAAGTGGAAGAAAGACACATGATGAATCGTTTGCTTCTTACATAGAGCACGTTAAGAAATTAATAGAAGTAGCATTGCAAGACAATTTGCCTCTTTTTGTAGTAGGGCATGGTCTCGGTGCAACATTGGTTATGGACATTTTGCAAAAAGAAAAACTGGAATGTGCGGGCGTAATCCTCAGTTCTCCATGGCTAGCACTGTCCCATCAACCCCCGAGACTTTCAGGGATGTTAACAAAGTTGTCGAGTTCCATGAAAGTGAAGCATGACGTGACGATTGAATTGTTGACGCGCAACTATGATATGTATGTCGAGTTCCAAAATGATAGGCATTATAGTTCCACAGTTGTTGCTTCTTGGTACCGTGAGCTACAAGCGATGATGAAGTCTATTAATATTCATGAGGACACCATCTTTAACGTCCCCGTCTTACTGCAAACAGGCGGCAATGATAAACTTACAGAAACGGCGTTTGCTAAGAAGTGGTTACTAAAACAACAACTAACCGAGTTTCAATATAAACAATGGAAGCATCTCTACCATGATTTGTATCAAGAGCCTGAACGGGAAGAAGTTTACTTGTACACAGAATCGTTCATGAATAATGTTCTCCGTTCACTCGGCTATATCGTGTAGTACAATGACAAGAGGGGGATTTGTATGACAATTATTGGATTTGTAAGACATGGTGTAACAGCTTGGAATAAGGAAGGAAGGGCACAAGGGAGCTCTGATATCCCGTTAGACGAAGAGGGATTTGAGATGGCAGCGCGTGTTGCTGATCGTTTGGCGGATGAACAATGGGACGTCATCTATTCAAGCCAGCAACTCCGAGCAAAGCAAACTGCTGAAGTCATTGCACAGAAAATGGGGAATATGGACGTTCGGATTGATCCTCGCCTCCGTGAAGTGGGAGGCGGAAAGATTGAAGGGACGACAGAAGCAGAACGGATTGAAAAGTGGGGAGAAGGCTGGAGACAACTCGATATGGGTTTTGAACCTGCCGAATTAATTCTTGCAAGAGGTACGGAATGCTTAACGGAAATCCAACAACAACACAAAGGAAAAAGAGTGTTAGTTGTTAGTCATGGCAGTTTCATAAAGCGAATGGTCCAAGCACTTGTCCCTGATCCTGCCTATGAAAAAAGTTTAGCGAATACATCACTAACGGTAATTGAACTAGCGGATGATGAAAACCGGTGTGAACTGTTCAATTGTACAAAACATTTATCGTAATTAATTGACTGTTAGACAAGCATGAGATACGCGTCAACGGGTCCTTGGTCAATACTCATGCTAAAAAGAGAGCAAGTTGTTTCATCGATAAACATAGAATAAGAGAACGAACCGATACGTTTTCCAACGACGTATTGGAATGGGAGGCTTTTCATTGAAAACAGAAACGAAAAAAGAAGTTTGGTCCTGGATTAAATCCATCGTCATTGCATGTGTACTTGTTTTTGTCATCCGACAATTCCTCTTTGCACCCGTCCTCGTGTCAGGTCAATCAATGGAACCGACTTTTGAATCGGAAAACCGAGTTGTCATCTCCAAAATTCATAAACTCGATCATTTTGATCTGATCGTCTTTCATGCACCTGGTTCAAAGGAAGACTATATTAAGCGCGTCATTGGACTACCAGGTGATACAGTTGAAATGAAAGATGACAAACTCTTCATTAATGGAAAAGAATATGAAGAAACGTATGTCCAAGCGAACAAGGAACGGATTTTCGAAAATCAGAAACTGACTGAGGACTTTGAAGTTACCGTGCCGGAAGGACAATTGTTTGTATTAGGGGATAACCGACGAAATAGTACTGATAGTAGAACAATAGGTTGTATCGATGAAAGTGCAGTCGTTGGAAAAGTAGGCTTTAGGTTTTATCCATTTAATTCAATCGGGATTCCGAAATAAGTGAAAACGACCATTATTGGAGTGGATGGATTAGGCGGGTCAGGAAAAACGACTTTTTCGAAAAGGTTGCAACAAACATTTGAGCGAGCGTACTTGTTTCACTTGGATGATTTTATACACCCGCGAAAAATTCGTTACGACGAAAAATACGAAGAATGGGAAGCTTACTACCACGCTCAGTGGCGGTATGACTATTTGTTGCAAACACTCATCCGTCCTCTATTTGACGGTGAACCGATTGACCAAATCATCCAATTTTATCATAAAGAAACCGATACGTACGATTTAAAAAGAATACAAATTCCGGTAGGGTCAACGGTTATTCTTGAAGGTGTATTTCTTCAACGGGACACACTTCGATCCTATTTTTCGCATGTGTACTATATCGATGTTAATAAAGAAACCCGACTAGCGCGTGTTCTTGACCGAGATGGCTATATAGGTGACAAAGCGGCTATTCTTGCAAAATATGAAAATAGGTATTTTCCAGCAGAAGAACAGTATGTAAAGGAATACAATCCAATCAAGCTTGCACATACAGTCATTACCCATTCGTAGTAAATCGGAGGTAGTTGCAGATGACATTCCCTGAATTGACGACAGAGCGGCTTCAATTAGTCGAAGTGAAGGTAGAACATGCACCAGCCTTATTCAAAAATTTTTCCAACCAGAAACTACTTCAATATTATGGTAGCGAGCCGATGACAGAAGTTGGTCAAGCAGAAAAACTGGTGCATCATTTCAACTCAAGCTATGAAGCAAAACGAGGAATACGCTGGGCAATCCTATTGAAGGATGAGCAACATTTCGTTGGAACAATCGGATTAAATCTTTTGTCGATGGGCATGAAACGGGCAGAAATCGGTTATGAAATCCATCCGGACTATTGGCGTAGTGGAATTACATCTGAAGCACTACAAGCAGTATTGACCTATTCTTTTAAAGAATTAGGCCTACATCGAATGGGTGCTGTCACGTTTTTAGAAAATAGTGCTTCCATTGGTCTTTTAGAGAAATTCGGGTTTCAAAAAGAAGGGATCCTCCGTAGCTATATAAGGCAAGGCGGGAAGTCGTATGATGCCCAACTGTTTTCCTTGTTGCATACGGAATGGACTTGTCATGAGTAAATCTTCTTCTTTCGGGTATTCTGAATAAGACTACTCATGAAGGAGTGATGACCATGACAAAACAGGACAAACACAACAAGCAAACAGGTCAAACCGATACGAACCGAGCAGAGTTTACAGAGACCGAGTATACAGACGAACAACGAAGAACGAATGAAGTGGCGTCGACTGCGTACCAAGGTAGCAAGAAGGAAAAAGTGGATATCCAAAACGATCGCCTTGAATCAGGTGGCTTTTAACATCATTTAATGGGAAGTAGAAGTTCGGGTTGTTCATCATCCGAACTTCTACTTTTTTCATGGAACTGTGTTCGATGGAGTATCAGCTCTACAATTGTACATACATATGGTAAATTATATACAACGTCAGAAGAAGGAGTATCTATGCATGACTGATTTTTTTACTAGGAAAAAGAACGAATTACAAATTGAATTGAATAGCGTCCAACAGCAGGCAGTCATCCAGACGGATGGTCCGCTGTTGTTATTAGCTTGCCCAGGTTCAGGGAAAACAACGACGATGATTATGCGAATCGGCTATTTAATCGAAGAGCAAAACGTGCATCCATCTCGCATCAAAGCGATTACGTTCAGTAAATCGGCTGCACAAGACATGACCGAACGTTTCAAACGTCTTTTTCCTCAACACCCACCTATTGACTTTTCAACAATCCATAGCTTAGGATTTGCCATTACGCGAACGTACATGACAAAGACTGGCATCTCGTATGAATTAATTGAAGGTGGGAGAGGGAAAACAGGACTCCACAAATCACAAATCCTTAAAAATTTGTATAAACAAGTGTTAAAAGACGATGGAACAGAGGATGAATTGAATGCGCTCTCTACATTCATTAGTGCGTTGAAAAACCAGATGGTCCCTTTCAAAGACTGGGAAAACGTTTCTGGCCCGTTTGATCGGGCTGGTGAAATTGCGTTGAAATACGAGCAATTGAAATCAAAAACACCGGGGCATCTGTTGCTTGATTTCGATGATATGTTGACGATTGCGGAACAAGCTTTACGGACAGATGAGCAGGTTGCGGGTCAATTTCGTCAACAATACGATTACTTGTTGACGGATGAAAGCCAAGATACGTCACTTGTACAGCACCGAATAGTAGAGCACTTAGTCGCCCATCATGGAAATCTCTGTGTTGTGGCGGATGATGACCAATCGATCTATACGTGGCGCGGGGCAGACCCCCAATACTTGCTCGATTTCAAAAAGGTTTATCCCGATGCACAACTGCTGATGATGGAACAAAACTATCGTTCTTCAAAAGAAATTGTTGAGACTGCTGCAAAATTTATTAAGCGAAATAAACACCGCTATGAGAAAGAAATGATGACCGCAAATGGCGATGCAGGACCCATACATATTCGGCAATTTGAAGATCAGAAACGTCAACTTGAATACATTACGTATGAATTGTTGAATGAGCAGCATTTGAACGAAATCGCGATTTTATTCCGCAATAATGCGTCTTCGACATTGTATGTGAATGAACTGCATCGTAGAGGCATTCCGTTTTACATGAAAGACGCTGACGACAAATTCTTCTCCCATTGGGTCGTTGAAGATATGCTGAACTTCATGCGCCTCAGTTTCAATGTCGAACGGAAAGACATTTTTGCAAAAATCGCTATGAAGCTCAATCTATTCATTTCCCGCACGATGCTCAATGAATTCCTTGGAAAAGACACGGATGGCAATGTATTTGATGCTTTTATGCAAACCGTCCAATTGAAAAATACACAAAAGGACAAGCTCACTGCTTATAAAGCTGTATATAAAAAGATTCCTGACATGCGCCCGGCTCAAGTGATTCGAGTCATTCGTTACGAGTTGGAATATGAAGATGCGCTAAAAAGCCGTGCAGAAAAATTCGGTTACCGGATTGAACACCTTCTCGGGATTTTGGATACGCTTGAAGGCATTGCGTCGCAAGTACGTACCATGGTGGAATTTGCAAATCGATTGAAAGAGTTGGAAGTAGCTGTCCAACAAGCAAAATTTAATCCACCTGCAAATGCGTTGACGTTATCTACTTTCCATAGCGCAAAAGGGTTGGAATTTAGACGCGTCTTCATGATCGACTTAGTAAAAGGAGTCATTCCGTCTGAAGAGGACGAGTTGGATCCACTCCTGTTGGAAGAAGCACGCCGTTTGTTTTACGTTGGGATGACACGTGCAAAAGAACGGTTGGAATTACTTTCGTACCAACAGCACAATGGAAAATCGAAAGAGGATTCCCGGTTTGTCAATGAAGTGCGGGGCATTCTCATGAAACCGGAAGATCGCATCATTGAAAAAGAGAAATTGATGAAACGTAAAAAAGTGAATGAAGCCGACAACCCAAATGGTATTAGTGAGAGAGGAAAGTTAGCAGTCGGTATGCCCGTTTCCCATCGCGTTTTTGGGCGAGGAACGATTGTTGACATCGGGGAAGCCGACATCCACATTCAATTTGAGAAGTCTGAAAAACGTCTTTCTCTTGAAATGATTTTAACGCGACGCTTACTGGAAGAGGTGGACGTATGAAGGTAGCGTTATATGTTGGCATAGCAGGAGCGATCGGTGCACTCAGCCGAGTGGCTATAGGGGAGTTTTTGCATGGATTAACCGTATTTCCGCTTGCCACATTCATCGCAAACATGATCGGTACGTTTCTCCTTTGTTTACTTGGAGGAGGGCTTTTGCAACGGTTCGTTCAAAATGGTGCGCTTCAAACTGCTGTGACGACAGGTTTTTTTGGCTCCTTTACGACGTTTTCCGCAGTCAGTATGGAAACGGTCGATTTATTCCAAAGAGGTAATGGAATGATTGCTAGTAGCTATTTATTGGCAAGTGTTATTGTAGGGCTCTATTTAGGGTTTGTCGGTATGCGGCTCGGTCGAAAGTGGGTGCGGGGATGACGATAATGGAGGGTGTTGTTGTAGCGATGGGTGGAGGTATCGGTGCAATTGTCCGTTATTTTTTCTCCGCTAAGTTAAACAAAGAGGACGGACTTCCGATTGGTACACTTGTCGTCAATGTAACAGGATCATTACTAATTGGTGTTGTTTTCGGCTTACAACTATCGCTGCTTTGGACGCTCTTTCTCGTTTCCGGTTTAGCAGGTTCTCTAACCACTTTCTCCACGTTGAACAAGGAGTTTGTATTGTTATGGGAGAGTGGAAATCGGAAGGCGTTTGTAGGATATCTTCTCTCTACATACGGGTTGGGCTTGTTTAGTGCGTTGATCGGCTATTCTGTTGGTGTGAATGTGTAAAATTTTATACGTTTTGAGTCGGTCCAGTCGGGAATAGAGTAGGTGACTACAAAATCGACTGGAGGAATTGTTTTGACCGCAAACAATGAACGCTTAAGCAAAGACAAACAGCTCGATCAGTATCGTTCACTCGATAAAGGGAAAAAAATGACGACCAATCAAGGATTAAAGATATCCGAAGACGAACATTCCTTAAAAGCCGGTTCCAGAGGACCGACGTTAATGGAGGACTTTCATTTCCGTGAAAAAATGACACACTTTGACCATGAGCGTATTCCAGAGCGTGTCGTCCACGCAAGAGGATTTGCTGCTCATGGCGAGTTTGAATTATATGAGTCAATGAAAGCCTATACAAAGGCAGCATTTTTGCAAAAACCTGGATCCAAAACGCCTGTTTTTACGCGTTTTTCTACAGTGGCAGGGAGTCGGGGATCGGCTGAGACGGTTCGTGATGTGCGAGGATTTGCCGTGAAATTTTACACAGAGGAAGGGAATTACGATTTAGTCGGCAATAATATGCCTGTATTTTTCATTCAAGATGCCATTAAATTCCCGGATTTAATTCACGCAGTAAAGCCTGAACCCCATAATGAAATGCCTCAAGCAGCTTCCGCCCATGATACGTTTTGGGATTTTGTCGCGAACAACCAAGAGTCTGCCCATATGATCATGTGGCATCTATCGGACCGTGCCATCCCACGCAGTTTTAGAATGATGGAAGGTTTCGGTGTCCATACGTTCCGTTTTGTGAATGCGGAAGGGAAAGCGCATTTCGTGAAATTCCATTGGAAGCCGAAACTAGGTGTGCATTCATTAGTGTGGGATGAAGCACAAAAAATTAGTGGGAAAGACCCCGACTTCCATCGTCGTGACTTATGGGAAGCAATTGAAAACGGAGATTTTGTCGAGTTTGAGTTAGGTGTCCAACTCATTGATGAGAAAGATGAATTCATGTTTGACTTCGATATTCTCGATCCGACAAAGATTTGGCCTGAAGAACAAGTTCCTGTAAAAATTATCGGGAAGATGACGTTAAACCGTAATGTGGACAATGTTTTCGCTGAAACCGAACAAGTCGCTTTCCATCCGGGTCATGTTGTACCGGGTATTGACTTTACGAATGATCCACTGCTACAAGGCAGATTGTTCTCCTATACGGATACACAACTGATTCGGTTAGGCGGACCGAATTTCCACGAGTTGCCGATTAATCGCCCTGTTTGTCCGTTCCATAACAATCAGCGGGACGGTTATGGCAGACAGACAATCAATGTCGGCCAAGTAAGTTACCATAAAAACTCTTTAGCGGATAATACACCTTCCACCTCGAGTGAAGAAGAGGGTGGATATGTGCATTATGAAGAAAAAGTAGAAGGACGCAAAATCCAGGCGCGAAGCGATTCATTCAAAGATCATTTCTCCCAAGCGAAGTTGTTTTGGAACAGTATGTCGAAAACCGAGAAAAAACATATTGTCGATGCATTCAGTTTCGAAGTCGGGAAAGTGAAAAACAAAGAGATTCGCCAGCAAGTTGTCGACATGTTTGCGAATGTCGATGTCGGTCTAGCAACAGCAGTGGCGGAAGCAGTAGGGGCTGAGTTCCCGACAGATGTTGAAGAATCTCAAGTGACCGAGACGTCACCGGCATTAAGCCAACTGACGACAGCGAAACTTCCGAACACGCGCAAAGTGGCCGTGCTGATCGGCAAAGGATTTGACGGTGAGGAAGTAGAGTCAGTCGTCAATGCATGTGTGGAAGCTGGCATGACCGTTGACGTCGTCAGCGATAAATTTGGTGTCGTCTACGGTAAAAACGATTTGGCAGTTGAAGTGGATGAAACATTTTTAACTGTCCATTCGACGTTGTATGACGCTATTTATGTAGTCGGTGGAGAAGCTGACAACATGAAAAAATTCACGATGGATACAGTAGAGTTCATCAACGAAGCGTACAAGCATTACAAACCGATTGCCGTTGCATCTACTGGGAAAACGTTCTTTGAAGCTTCTGACGCAGAAGAAGGCCCGGGAGTCATTATAGGAGAAGATTCTTCTAAGTTCGGCAAAGCATTTGTCGATGCAGTGGCGGCACATCGCCATTGGGATCGGAAAGTGTTTGGCTGGGAAGGATGAAAAATGAGAAAACTGTCAACCTGTATGGGGTTGGCGGTTTTTTTTTTTGCTACACGATTTGTCTGTAATTTCGCTGTTTTTAATCCGTAGGAATGGTAGAATAGTGGAAGTAGTTAGATGCCGGCGGAAGAATGCGCTGTGTGCGTTTTTTACAAAAGAATTGTAAGGAGTCAATTGCCGTGGGAATAATGCGTAGAATAAGTCCAGTACTATTTTTACTAGTAAACTTTTGTCTTATTTGGGTTTCTACTAAAATTGCTTACTTTGTTGTTGGGGTGAGTAGACTTGATGAGCGTAAAGGATATGAGATTACAGATAGAGGAATTAGCGTTTTTTCTGTTTTTTTCAATTTCCATGCTGCTTTTTCAACTTGTTTACTTATTTTTTATTTCACGTTACTTCAAGAAAAAACGATACCAAAAACCTATATTACTAGCGAACATAGTGGCGTATTTTCTACTTTTTTTGTGGTTCATCTTTAGTGTGTATCAATTTACGATTAATGGTGATTGAAGAGTATGGTGTGATTGTAAGAACATAAATGAAGTTGAGTTTTACAAATCCGTAATTGCTCTATTTTAAGGGAAACGGATAAATGGTACCTCCGTGGCAACAAAAGAAAGTAATTGGAAAAAATAGCGAAGACGGTGCGAGGTGGGAGATTGTGAGTGAAACACAATGGAATATACAAGAAGTTAAACGTTTGAAGAAAAAACAGTTAATCCTAGCTGATATTGTAATATTATTGATATTTTTTCTGTCAATTTATTACGTAAGTGTTGGGTGGCCGATTTTCGTCTTTTCGACTTTATCTATCGTTCTTGTGTGGATTGTAGTGGCGTATTCACTTTACACACTTATAACAGGAAAAGTGATTGGAACAAAAACAAGTCGGATTCTTCTTTCTTTTGAAAAGGATCGATTGGGCAAGAAGCGTTGGAAGCGAAAAAAAATGATAGAAGTGGTCTTCCTAACCATTGTAAGTGCTAGCTGTACAGTGTTAGTTTTTGCAATGGAACCTAGTATTGAATTGGTGAGTTTTATAAATCTATGGCCGTGTATTGGTGCTTGGCTTGGTTATAATGTTGGTGAGATCTTTAGAATAACTAATTTGCAATAGAATGGGAACTCTTTCGTGTCAAACTTAATGAAACTAGGATGATGAAATTATTAACGTTATTGAAAGACGAACAAGTAGGAGAAATAAAGGTAAGAAATGAAACAGACACACATTTTAAAGATGAAATGTCAAATAAGTTACCGGTTGGTGCGAAAATCTTTTCGCCTAAAAAAAAACATGGACCCATTTTACTGGTAGAGGTAGAGGATAAGATTTTGAAATATTATGCATTGATAGAACCCAAGTAGATGTGGTGGTTACTTTTTCTAAACGAACATCTTATCAACTGGTCAACCGCACTTCATGCTCATATTCGATGCATTGACTGGGTGTTAGCGCACCTAGTCTTTAGAATTATATCAATTTACCACGACTATGGTAAGGAGAGACGTTTTTAAAGAGCGTTCAGATAAACTGGATTTGATTTGTCGATGCTGTGGTAGCTCTCCGTCATAAAAAATATATGGGTAGGAAGTAAGGATGAAAAACTGTCAACCTGTATGGGATTGGCAGTTTTTTTACGCGCATATGGTTAATATATGGAAGAAGAATCAGGCAGTGTACTCTTTTAGATTGTAAAGATCACGACACCTATCGATGTAATTGAACAGGGGGAAAGGATATGTTCAAAAGAAAAATCGCAGCGATGGTAGCGGCGTTTGGAATTTTCCTCGCTGGATGTGTGGAGGATGAAAAGCCAGCAGTAGACTCGGAAGAGAAAGAGAGTGCAGTTGTGGACGGTCAAACAGATGCAAAAGTCGTTGATCATTATTGGTCAATGTCGATTGAATCAGAGATCTGTCAAACAGTTGGCGAGTGCCGTGATCTAGGGGACACATATGGAGATGAACATTTTATTAGTTTTTATGGTTTCCTGAAAACTACCAATCACATGTCCTATTTGAAAGTGAATACAAGTGATGATCCTTCTAAATTTTCGGCGCGTAACACAGAAGACTGTATTTGGCAAGTAGGAAATGCATAGTTTGGCAGTTAAAAATGTAGCTACTTGCCAACATCCATTTTATCGATTTAGTAAAGATTCTTTATGACGAAAACTCTCTCGATTAAATACTATTAA
>NZ_JAUBDI010000027.1:0-35250 GCF_033253735.1 Sporosarcina saromensis
TTTACCTCCTGTGAACTTAATGCCCAACAGGAGTGTAAGTATTTTTTCAGATGTTGGCAAGTGGCCTTTTTTTTATACATAAATTAGCTGCCGTTTTCTACATTTCTAGTGTGCCATAAACAAAAAGGAGTAGCTAAAGGAATAAATTCTAATGTTGGAGTACTAAAAATCATAGATGCCACGTATGGAAAATTACCAAAAAATGCGTTAAACTGGACTGCAGTTTCTAAGGACTCTTGCGGCATTAAATTGCATATACGGGTCGCTTTAGCCTCTGCAAATAGCGTTTATCCAGAGAAAATGATTCCTTCTACTGGGAATATAGCGGACTCCGACGCTGTCAATCATATTATTGATGCTGATGGCGCATTATATGTCATGGATCGTGGCTACGCCCACAAGACAAAGATGGGCGGCTGGATGGAAAGAGGCGTTCAATTTCTCGTGCGTACGCGCAAGAATTTTAGAATGGAAACGATAAAATCAGAAACGCCAACGCATGATAAGGTCCTTCGCAATGAGTTGGTTTCGATACTAACGCGCGAAGAACCACTGCGCTATATTGAGTTTGTAGATGACAAAGGAACTCATTTTCATCTAGTAACCAATCGATTGGATCTGACTGAAGAAGAGATCATGGAAACGTATAAAAACCGTTGGTATATTGAGCTTTTCTTTAAGTGGTTAAAGCAGCACGTCAAGATTGATCATTTGTTTAGCACTTCTCCAGTTGGCATATGGAACCAGATGTACATTGCGCTCATAACAGTGGCATTGGCAGAAATCCTGCGACTCATTCATATGCCTAATCGAACACTTTGGACACTCTTTAGAAACGTCAGGTTGTATGTGTTTAAAACGATTAGAAAACTGTTAAACTACGTCAACCGAAAGCTCAGAAAGAGTAAAGGAAGGCAAAAAGTGTCCAAGGAAGAAGAGAAACCAATAAATTATGGTGAAGACTCTGCCATTGTCGACCCGATAAATAAAGAACATTTCATCAAAAAAGAGAAGAAGTTAAAAGCAACAAAGAAAAACAAAGCTAAATAAATTAAATTACAAAAAAAGGGAACTGATTTAACTGTAGACCCCCGTTCCCTTTTTTAAATTTTTCCGGAGTACCATAATGTGAAAATATAGATTTTAATGTATTTAGTGTAAACTATGCAACGCTAGTGACAGGTGCCTGTGCCAGGTTGAATTCAGTTAATTCACTACGATTGTATATAGATAAAACTGAGCTGTTGTAGTTGATGTGTTTGTATTTTCCGACTGCATATCCATACAAATTGACTGAATTAACATGAATGTTTTTGACACAGCACCGTCCACTAGTATGTGTGGATGCTGGGGCGAAGAAAGTATTGATACCTGCGTCTTCCGTAAGGGATTTGCAAACAGTGCCACCAGATTTGTTGGTGAAGGTACAACCGGTGTTTTATGCGGATCCGATTGATGCGGTGTTTAAGGCTTTGGGGGTTGGGTGAGGAAGGAAAGGATTGGCGTGAGCCAATCCTTTTTGATTACAGATAGTTTCATTTATTGATCATTCCTTTAGTTCATCCCTAAATAAAAAATAACTATACCGCCAATTACAGTAGTTATAAGACCTCCAATAATACTGCTAACTAACGGCTTAGAAAGGAAGTCAGATGCAGACCTTTTGAACTTAGTTTTTTCCTGATAGAGCTCTTGGTATCTATCAGACTTTTGCATTCTACCTGATATTCCCTGTTCCGTTCTGTGCCATTGTTCTTGCAAAAAGAGATCCTCTTCATGACTTAAATTGAATCCCCTTGCAATATCTGGACGACTTGGTGAGTTTTCAATAATATTCAAGTCGGATGGGGTCTTTAAATAATATAGCATAAGTGAAACAAATGACTCCCCTACCCTAATCTCAATTGTTTTTTCTGAAGGATTATTAACAGCAACCAAAGATATACCGGCCCAACCTGGGTCTAGTGTAGTTGAAATGTGAGCCAATCCTTTTGAAACTAAAGAGACCCTAGGATGGTAAGTGCCACCTAATCGTCTAGAAACCCAAATGGCTTCCTGTGTATATATACATACAGTATCATTTGGTGGAATTTCTATAACATTACCGATAACCGCAGATTGTTTATCTGACACACGCCATGCCTTGTTACTAGCTGATAAATTGATCGAACTACCTTTTATATTATCCAAATTTAATGGATGAATACTAATCCTTTTTGCTTGAATTAGTTCTCTTTTAATATCATTATTGCTTAATAGCAAGTTAATTCCCCCTACATCCCAGTAGCCACTGAATTTTATAAAAAGGAGTCTGTTGAAAAATAATTAAGAGTAGTTCCATTTTATCATAATATATACTTTTAAAGTAGCTAAGTACTTTCGGTTTTCAGAAAAAAGTAAAAATATATGTTTGGTAATCTAAGTGGACCTTTTTATCTGGTCAAATCACATATAGAATTTCAAAAGAGTGACTGTGCCAAATTGATTTTAGTTAATTATCTACAAATGCACTAACATGAATGGATAGTATCAGCTGTTGGTTTTGGATTCATTTAT
This sequence comes from Sporosarcina saromensis, assembly GCF_033253735.1. Taxonomy (NCBI): domain Bacteria; kingdom Bacillati; phylum Bacillota; class Bacilli; order Caryophanales; family Caryophanaceae; genus Sporosarcina; species Sporosarcina saromensis. Next base: position 2,557 of record NZ_JAUBDI010000027.1, read on the forward strand.
TGAATAACTATTCAAATTGGTTGAATTGAAGTGAATTTTTCTAGGCACCGTCAAAATTATGTATTGACATCCAATGATAAAATTAAAACCATACGTACGGTTAGATGGAAACGAATAAAGTAGGTGACTTGAGGGTGGTCGGCCGGTATGACAGTATTTGAAGTACTAATGCTGGCAATTTCATTTGCAGCATTAATCGTAGCAGTATCGTCGTCTAACCATAAAAAAATAACCCATCCTTGAGTGGCTGCTCATAATGAATGGATTATTTCAATGCCAGAGCGGATCCTCTTACCTTGTAAGGAACCTGCTATTACAGACTGCCTAATGTTAGCAGCATTAGGTGGTCCTTTTTAGTTTATTCATTTTCAAGAATTGCATACTTATATCTTTGATTATAGAGTGATTTTTTTATTATTACAAACAAATAGTAATTCTTTTGTATTTAATAATAGTAATCCTCAACTTTTTTAAGCGACTCTAAAAAATGTAATACAATATCATTGAAGGAGTACTCTAAATTGTCAATTGAATACACGATTAAATCCGCATCATCTTTATAGCCTTTATTGTAAACAGGTTTCACATTACTGTTTTGGATAAATGCCTTGGCAAGCCCAATTGCCAGCTTTTTATTCTCATCCAAATTAAACACCTCCTTGAATAAGAATATTTTATAAGAGGATTTATTATGACGAGCCTTGATTCTAGTGCACTGATTTATTTTGAAAAGTAATTCCTCCTTAAGTTGCTTAAAACAGGTGCCACGTTGAACTCAGTTAAATCACTACAATAATATTTTCATGAGTGTATAGGTTATCAGTTGGTGGACTTGTATTTATTCACTGTATAACTACTCAAATTAGTTGAATTGATGTGGATGTTTCTGGCACGGGCAGTGTCAAAATTAACATTACCCAATAATGACTACATGCGAAATTACTTCCATGCTGTTGCAACTTATCATCGTGCCAAGGAGCAGGGGAGTGTGCCGATCGATTTGATACGGTTTATTCGTGGGATGCGCGTATTCTAATAGAAAGAGGTAAGTATATGAGTCGACGATTGCTGACGGACAAAGAGCGCTTAGAAGAACTTTACGCAAAAGAACTAGAATTAAAGCGAACCCAACCGATTGGTTCGAGCCCACTTTTAGCGCATCTGTCCTATCAGATTTTGCTATTAGAGAAGAAATTAAAGATTAGTAATCCTGATAGACAATTCGTTTGCATCGAAAATAAAAAAGGTGCCTGTGCCAGGTTGAATTCAGTTAATTCACTACAATTGTATATAGATAAAACTGAGCTGTCGTAGTTTATGTATTTGTATTTTTTGACTGAGTATCTATACAAATTGTCCGAATTAACATGAATGTTTCTGTCACAGGCACCGTCATAATTTTCGTTTTGGATCTAGCTCGACTCACCCGCTAATTGTTTCTTTCTTCTCCTTCATCCGCTCTTCTAACAGGTTGGTAAAGTACCTTGTATACTCCGATTCGTCCGAATAAGAAAGACATAAAAAGTCCTTCGCTCGTGTCATTGCAATATAAAGAAGGGATGCTTCTCTTTCTTTGTCCTCCTCAAGTGGAAAAGGGATGTTGTCGACATTGATGACAAAAACAGCTTGAAAGTCAAGCCCCTTGCTACTATCGATGGTACTGATGATGACTCTTTCGTCATCCTTCTTGTAACTGCGTTTGGAATCTGTGTCTTTCGTAAGCCAGAAATGGGGCACACCAGCTTTCTCTAATGCGTCTATTAAAGTGGCGACATAGTCCATTTTATAAGTTTTTCGGACGCGATAAAGGATTAACATTTCAGAATAAGGTACTTTGTATTCCGCTTTCAGCTTCTGGATTTGCTTCGTGACCATGTTCACTTCATGGTAAAATGAATCAGCTTTGTAGATAGCAGGTTGAAGCCCTTTGCGTCTTGTGCTTTGTGGCGAGATAATTTCATCTTCAAAGTCCTTGCTAACAACTTTGTCTCGCAGAGCGGAATGTTCCTTATAAAATTCCCAGGCGAACTCCACAATCTGAGCGGTATTTCGGTAATTGATGCTCAGAATCTTGGATCGACCTCTGAAATCGAGACCTGTGTCTTGTATATAGGAGCGTGCACGTTTATAAATGGACTGCGCTCGATCCTCTACTAGCAATAGTGATTTTGTTACGGGGTTCAACAAATTGCTGACTAATTTGAACCAATCCGCTTCAAAGTCTTGTCCTTCATCGATAAGGATTGCATCGTACATAGGCAAAATAGCTTCGCCTTCCTCCAACTTACGCAAGATGGAAGGAAGTTGAGCTCCAGAAATACGCAAATCATTCCGTAACCAGCTATGGAAATTGCGGACTACGATGGAGTGATTATTTGGTGATGTTATATCTTTGGCCGTAAAATCAAAATCGAATAATGAATCGGGTTCATTCATCATGTGATGGATCATTTGCTCGATTGTTCGGGAGAGCGAGATATTGTAACACAAGATCAATATATTCCAATCAGGATGCTTTTTAGCAAGCAACTTCGCGCGGCTTGCAAGAATGAGCGTCTTCCCGCTACCTGCCACCCCGCGTATAATTCTATTTTTATCTCCAATTTGCTTGGCCAAATTTTCCTGATGCAAGTCCATTGCCTTAATATCGTGTAGAGAGAGAAGCAGCTGATCTTGGTAGGGGGATGGCTGCTTGAACTCGGCGCTTATTCGAACTTCTGGAAACAGATGATAACGGATAGCGTTTATATCTTCGTGTGACAGAGGTTCCCTCAACCGGTATGGAACGACAAACATATTCATGATTTTTTCAATGAGTACTTCTTCTGAAAATGAAACGTGGTCGGGGTCAATTTCATCACGTGTTAAACATAGGTCTGGATTTACAACACGATAAAGGTCGTGTTGTATGAAATCCTTTTGATGCAGTCTTGTATAGACGCTCCCAAATCCGTAAGGAAACTTTAATTGGAACTTATACTTGCCTTCTAGCTGAATTAGATTCCGATCTTTCTTTAAAACATCGACTAGATGAAACACATTATCGCGCGCTTGTCGCAATGGACTCTTGACAGTTGTTTGTTCCCCGGATGTATTAACGATGGTCCACTCATCTGGATTTAGTTGGTACAGAGTATTTTTAGTATAATCCTTCACTTCTAACACAACGAGACCTAAATCAGGACCAATGATGACAAAGTCTGGCCGTTTTCCTCGAATCTCTGGTTCATAATAGACAATATAATCATCTGGTAAATAGGTTTTTAGCGTTCGGAACAAAAGTCGCTCTCCTGCAGTCGCAGTTGTGCGGATTGTTTCGGGAATCGAAAAGGCCAATCGACACCCTTCCTTCCTATATTTGTAATTGATATAATTGTACTACATAATTAGAGTATTGTGTGAATCGATTTGTCGGTTGTTGTCAAAAAATTCAATGTGTACAAAGTGACCAATATCTCTAACCCAACGATCCCTTCCGCTCAAAATACACATGCAAGCGATAGTCACAGATCTCTTTTATCCACTTAAACAAGATCTCTTCATGAGCTGTTTCCACAATGAGCTGAGGAACAAAGATCCCGTTTTCAAAGCTGATCAACCCTTTAGACGAACCGCTCCACTTTGTCATAGGCATTTTCGCAATAAGGTTAGCGACTTTCACTTCATCATAGTCACGCAATGATAGTCCTTGCTTGTCTGCTAGGTCGGTGTCCATGCGGTACGGTTTTTCTGTTAAATACGCATGAAAGAATGGGGCAGCTTCTTCAGCAGTAATCGGTTTGTACCAGTCAGCTGATCCTCTTGATAGCATGTACTTCAGTAAAACCATCTTATAACTTTTAGTCATAACCGTACGATTCACTTCGATCAACCAGTTTCTGTGCTGTTGTAGGACTTCTGCCTCCAATTCCGTTAACTCTCCTGCACGTTCCAGCATAATCGGATACGTTTTAAATTTCTGCTGGATTGCCGTGGCGTTCTCATTTGCTTTCAAGTGAAATTCCAAATAGGTTGGCCGACGTCCGAGCTCTTCTTTTAATGCAAAGAAGGCATGAAGGAGCCGCTGTTGAATCGGTTCATTTTGTTTAATTGCTTCGAGTAAATCAATGACAGCCTTTTCGAAATGAAATTCGAAAAACTGAGACTTTGTCAAAGCTTCACTTGTAATTTTTACTGGATGTTCGGCACTTTCATTAAACACCTCAAATTTCTTTCGTACATTACGGTAATTGCCAATTAAGTCGATAATAACGCAATGGGATTTGCCTTCAGCAATCCGTAAGCCACGTCCGATTTGTTGTGTGAAAACTGTGAGGGATTCTGTTGGACGTGCGAATAGTAATGTATCGACTGATGGAATATCGATCCCTTCATTAAACAAATCAACAGTAAAGAGAATATCAAGCTGGCCTTGTTCCAGCATGGCTTTTGCTGTTTTCCTCGTTTGTGGATTGGCTTGACCGTGTAAGGCAAGTGACCGATAGCCGGCATTTTGAAAATGTTCGCTAAGGAAGACTGCTTGACGAATCGACGAACAAAAGCCGAGTGTCCGTGTTTGTTTCAAATTTTGCCAGGCATCAAGTACAGCATTTGCATAGCTTTCACGCATTTGCAGGCGTAACAATTCTTCACCGTCATACTTGTTATTCCGCCATCGTAATTGACCGTAATCCGTTTCATCCAACACGCCATGATAAATGAAAGGGGAAAGCCAGTTTCTTCGGATGGCGTCCAAAAAGTGAATGGAAATGGCTTCATTCCCATCACAAAGACTGTAGACATCTTTATTGTCTAATCGTTCAGGTGTTGCTGTGAGACCAAGTAGAAACGTCGGTTTAAAATACTCGAGTACGCGCTCATACGTCGGGGAGGCTGCGTGGTGAAATTCATCGACAATCACTAAGTCAAAGTCTGTTGGCTTAAACCGATGAAGGTGATGACGCATGGCTAATGTCTGAATGGAAGCAAAAACAAAATCAGCATCGTCTTGTTTGTGTTGTCCATTATAAATACCACCCGTTCGCTTATGAAATACATGGGCAAACGACTGTTGCGCTTGCGTTAACAGTTCTTCTCGATGGGCAATGAAAAGAACGCGGCCAAAGTTCTCGGCGAAAAATGCCGATAAATACGTCTTCCCTAAACCTGTTGCCAACACAACCAATGCCTTTTCGTATCCGGCAGCCATCGTTTCGTGCAACGCAGTTAACGCTAATTGCTGTGCTGGTCGTGGCGTGAGAGCAGATTGGTAGGGGGTATTCTGATCGTGGACGATTGTTTGCTGTTCTGACTGCCCGAATGTCATTTCAATCTCTGTCTTCGGGTCGAAAGAGGCACTAAGCGGAAGTCTCCTGTTTGTTTCTTCGTGTCGGATTCGGTAGCTTGCGATTTGTGCCTCGTTTAGTAGTACCGTATTCGCCGCAAGAAACAGTTTCATAAATTCATGCGTCGCTTGATGGAAGATCGCTTCATCAACAGTAGAGGGGGCGTATAGATTCCATTCAACCCCTTGTGTCAACGCCGATTTAGACAAGTTTGACGATCCAACAATGACCGTTGCTTGTTCAGGTGACTTAAAGAGATAGGCTTTGGGGTGAAAAGACGTCCCTCCACTTTCGACTAGTCGCAATTCGGCTGAGGGAACCTCTTCAAGCAATAATTCCAACGCGTCAGGTTGTGTTATTGATAAGTAGTCCCCTGTCAGGATTTTGATGTCCGCTCCTCGTGCAGCAGCTTGCTTGAGCATTGGCAACACTTCACGTACCCCAGATTTCATTAGAAAGGCCGTCATCCAATAAATGGTATCAGCGTCTTCTGTCAGCAGTTTTAAATCAGCAAGTAGATTTTGTGTAACTAACCGCAACTCAGTCATCTTTTATCTCCATAGGTACCGTCTGGAATACTATTAAGCACGAGTTTATTGTATAGAGGCATCGGAGTGTCTCCTTTAGCGTTTTTCTATAGTTTACCATAATAGGAGATGCAGCTAGTATCCCTCAAGCAATTGCTAAGACTTTTTTTCAACTTGCTGGTAAGACGGTAAATGCAGTAAAGATCAAAGAATCCCTACCAATATATTGAGGAGGGAAATACTGTTTCCGGTTCTGTTTTAATGTAGATATAATATGAATTGAGAATAGGTCGCTTTAACAATGACATTAGAATTTTTGCAATACCCCTTGCTTGAAGTTGCCGATTTACCGGAAGGACTCTTTCCAGTCTTTATTGCGAATGATCCATTTAGGGATACTAATAGAAGAAGTAGTGCATACCTAGTTGTGATGGATATAGGAACGCATGTGTGGTATGATGGGAGAGTAATAGAATAGGTGACTCAAGGGTGGTCGGCCATTTCCCGATGAAGGGCAATCTAAGTGCGCGACGTCCTGTCGCAACGATTGCATGACCAACGTCCTGTTGGCCCGAGGTGGTCGTATGACAGTATATCAAGCACTATTGCTCGTATTCACATTCGGAGCATTGATTGTAGCTATATTGTCGTTCCACAACAAAAAATAATCCATCCTTGAGTGGCTGCTCATAAGGGATGGATTATTTTATCTCACTTGCTGATCCCCTTCGAAGGGAACCTGTTGCTATTACGTTTTACAGACTGCCTAATGTCATTGGCATTAGGTGGTCTTTTTTAGTTTGTTCTTTTGAAACAATTATATTACATATAGTTATTTAATACAAACCAAATGACAACGTCGTTGGTCTTTAAAGAGGGGGCCTGTAGTGTTGTAAAACAGGTGCCTGTGTCAGATTGAAAAACTACAATTGCTTATAGATAAAACTGAGCTGTTGTGGTTGATGAGTTTGTATTTTTTGATTGCATATCCATTCAAATTGTCTGAATTAATATGGATGTTTCTGGTACAGGCACAATTAAAAATGACCCACCTCGGTCCGCATTGTAAAGAGGCGTGGTGGGTTCTGTTACGCCAATTGTATCAAGAAGTGGGTATTCTATAAAGAGGTAAATGCCGAAGTTCTATATTTCACTATTAATTAGTATGGGGTATCTATGCCAGGTTAAATTGACGTGAATGTTTCGGGCACAGGCACCGTCAAAATTATACAATCATCCAATCCAAAATCCACCGATCCGCGGGCCGTTTACAGGTTCTGCGGATCGTTTTTCTTTGTGAAGACAAATGGTAGGATGAATTATAAAGCTTTTATAAAGTTACAAGATTTGAGGAGTGTCGGTGATAGATTAGAGTCAGGAGGAATGATGATGGGTGAACAGCTATTGCTCGTAGAAGATGATGTGGAAATTGCTCGCGTCATTCAAGACACGCTGCGGCAGGAAGGATATGGCGTGGCATGGGCGACGACGGGGCTGGAAGGATGGGAAGATTTCCAACAAGGAGAGTACGATCTCGTGCTCGTCGATTGGATGCTGCCCGAAATGGATGGTATTACACTCTGTCAGAATATCCGTTGGAAAAGCGATGTGCCGATTATTATGATTAGTGCGCGGAAAGAGGATGCGGACAAAGTGGAAGGGCTCGGCATTGGTGCAGATGACTATTTGGCAAAGCCGTTCAGTCTGGCAGAGTTGAAAGCGCGAGTCTCTTCGCAGTTGAGGAGATGGCGGCGGTATAACGGTCTAGAGGAGGAGACGCAGCATGCCAATTATGCGAATGAATTAACGATTGATTGGCAATCGCAACGCGTGTTTAGTAAAAAAGAGGAAATCGCTCTCACGCGAAAAGAGTTCGAACTGCTGAAACTTCTTGCTCAAAATCCGGAACGCATCTTTTCGAAAGGCGAATTGTATCAGCATGTGTGGCAACAACCGGAACTCGGCGATGCACCCACAGTGGCCGTGCATATTAAGGAACTCCGTGAAAAACTGAAAGACCCTGTCAAAACACCGCGGTTCATCCAAACAGTATGGGGCAAAGGGTATCGGTTCATCGGTGAGCGATTATGAAGATCAAAACGTGGTTGTTGCTCTCCTATTTCCTTGTCATGCTGTTGCCGCTTGGTGCCGCATACGGACTGTTCGCGTGGATTAATGCCTATCATCAGGATCGCAATATCGCTGAATATATGGAAAGGTGGACAGAGCTAAACGCTATGCAAGCAGTGTTGAACGATCCCTCTCTGTACGAGCCGAATGCTGATTTGACAAAGGTCAAACAACTTGAAAGCAATCACTTGTCCGTGACGTTATACACGAACATCGGATTAGTCGTATATACGTCTAACCCTATGAAGCATACCCCGCTATCTTTCGTTACGAAAGAGCAATTGTTTGAAGGGTTTTATGAATTACAGCAGAAATTCGGTGCTTTCACTTATAAGGAACCTGTTTTTGCCGGCACTACGCTCGTTGGCGTGTACGAAGTCCAGTTGCTGCGGGATGATTGGGTGGCAGGAGTCGGACAGCGGACCTGGTTCGTTGTAGGAATCTTTTCAGTCTTCTTCATTGCCCTGTTCACGGGTGTAACGACTCTCGTCAACCGGAAGCTAAACAAGCCACTTCATCAGCTTATGGGACAGATGGATTCATTCGCAAAAGGGGAGCCGGTCACCCAAATCAAGACGCGCCATGACGAAATCGGGGAACTGACGAAAAGCTTCGATAGGATGCGGTCGGAATTGACGGAAGCCAACCGTAAACTGGCGGAGGAGCAGCAACAAAAGGAAATGATGATTGCGAGTATCTCCCATGACTTGAAAACACCCCTCACCTCCATCCGCGCTTATGCAGAAGCATTACAGACGGGGAAACTTTCAAGTGATGAGCAAGCAGAATATCGCAGCGTCATCATTTCAAAGTCTGTGTATATGCGGCAGATGTTGGATGACCTTCTGATGTACACATTACTGCAGTCGAGTAATTATGAGACAGATTACGTAAAAGTGGACGGTGAAGAGTTTTTCGATATGCTCGTGTCCGGTTTTGACATGCTGTGTGAAAAGAACCGAATCAATCTACGTGTAGTGAACGATGTAACCGGTGAGTATGCGGTCAATGCTAAACAACTGATGCGTGTCATCGATAATGTAATGTCCAATGCGATTGCACATACGAATCCAGGCGGGGAAATCGGGCTTGCTGCTGTAGATGTCGGGAAGACACCGGATTGGAGCTTTCCTTTCGTCGCAGAAGCACTCAAGCGGGAAGATGGCATGTATTTAATTGTCCAAAATGAAGGGCGCGGTCTTACCGACGCTGAAATCGCAAAAGTGTTTGAACCGTTATTTCAAGCGGATCCAGCGCGAACGAAAGCGGGCGACCGGGGGACGGGCCTCGGATTAAGTATAACGAAACAAATTATGGAGAAGCACGGAGGCGACGTCCGAATGGTTTCGGTTCCAGACATCGGAACAGCGATCATATGCTGGTTGCCAAGAATGAAAGGAGAAGGACAGGAATGAAAATTTGGATAAAACCAATGATAGCCATTAGTTTTTTGCTATTTTTTGCAATCGGATTAGCGGCTTGCAACACAGAGCACAATAAGTTTTCACCACAAGAAGTAGTGAATGCAGCGCTGAAAGGTGCAGATGAACAAATAGATTTCTATGGAGAATTTACGATGAAGACAAATGACGATGAAGGCGATTATTACGGGAAGCAATGGGTAGCGAAAGATGGAAAACGCCGCATTGAAATGGCGTCTGCTGATGGTGCGGAAGAAACAATCGCGGTCAATGACGGTACAAACATGACGATGTATGACAAAGCGAGCAATACCGCAACAATTATGGCGATGACGCAGGAGGATATGCAACTGATCAGCCAGCAGACACCTCAACAACAAGCAAAAAAATTGCTCGAACTCGTCAAAGACTCACATGATCTATTGACGGTAGGCAGTGAGAAAATTGCCGGTAGGGATACGTTCCATATAAGCGCAAAAGCTAAAAAAGGGAATACGTTGATTGGCGATCAGGAAATTTGGGTTGATAAGGAAACATGGATGGTCCTTAAATCCATCTCAAAGAGCACTGATCTTGTCATGACACAGGAATTCACGAAGGTTGAGTATGATCTGGAATTTGAAGAAGGCATCTTTACACTTGAGATTCCTGAAGGTGCAGCAGTAGAGACGTTTGACGAAGAAAGCATGGCTCCAAAAGAAGCAACGTTGGAAGAGGTGAAAGCAGAACTCGGAACATTCCATATGGTCGCTGAAACAGACGAAATGAAACTGTCTAGCCTAACAGTTATGGAAGGAATGGAAGGACGTCCAGAATTCTCATTCGACTACACCGATGAAGAAGGAATTCCACTATTTTCAATTTCTGTCTTTAAGGATCTGTCGAATACCGTAGATTTCGGCGCAATAGCTAAAGAAGAGCAAATAACAATCCGCGGGCAAAAAGGATCGAAAATGGAAAGCGGCAACTTCCGTTTGTTGAATTGGGTTGAAGACGGTGTGGTCTATAGTGTCATTTTAGAAAACCCGACAATCGAGTTTGATGAAATGATTGAACATCTTGAAGAAATGAAATTGGTGGAATGAAGTGAGGCAAAAATCAAAGGGACTCTTTAACCGTAAAGGTTGAGTCCCTTTGATTATAAATCGGTTGACTGTGTCAGGTTGAATTAACGTGAATGTTTCTGGCACCGTCAAATTAGAAATGACTTAGAGCTCGTAAGGGAAATAGTACGCTGTTTTTATCCTTGAAAAAACGCCTTGAACGCTGATGTAACAACGTTTAGGCGTTTTTAAGTGTCTAAGATAAGATGATAGGAAATTTAGTAGGTTGATTGGGTAAAAGGAATCTGTCTAGTTTGCTAGCAAGACGGTAAATACAGTAAAGATCAAAGAATTCCTACCAATATATTAATGAAGGAAAATACAGTTTCCAGTTCTGCTTTTACATCGATATAATAGAAATTAAGTAAAGATCGCTTTAACAATGAAATTGATAATTAGGAACTTCGCAATTCCCAGTGCCAAGTCCTTAAACTATCCCGAAAGGATGATGACAGTGCCTTCTACCCCCATCACAGCGAGAGAACGTCTCCTGGAAGTAATCCGTATATTAGAAGCCTATTCAGATGAGGACGATAGGTTGTCTATCCACGACATACATAGCCGTTTCCCTGAAGACTCACAAGTGGGTATCGGGGCGGTGCGGGAGGATGTCGCTGCCCTTGAGGAATCGATTGTCTTTCCGGTTTCAGCGGTGCAAGAGAAACTAGGAATGCCGAAGCATTATTATTATGACGGCAGGCCGTTTGAAATTCATGAACTTCGCTTACTCATGGATGCAATCAGTGCAGCGAAATTCATTTCACGGAATGAAACGAACCGCTTGCTCATGAAAATCCGGAAGCTGACAAGCCGTAGACTAGCTAAGCAATTGACGAATGAATTGCATGTGGCGGAACCTTCCGCACAAGACGCGACGAATATCGTTGCAACCGTCCAGCTGCTGCATGAAGCAACCCATGAAAAACACATCGTCGCCTTTCAATACGGACGTTATGGCACAGACCTTCAGTTCCAATTAAGCAATGAAGGACAAGACTACATCATCCATCCACTCGGTCTCGTATGGAACAATGATCGTTATTACTTGGTCGCCTATTACCCTTCGGTAGATGATATTCGCCAATACCGGGTCGATCGGATGCGGAACGTCCGTGTGCAAGACGAGCAATTTGTACCCAACCCGTATTTTGACTTACAAGCATATACGAAGAAGATGTTTCATATGTTTGGCGGCGAGCTGATTTCATTGGAAGCAAGATTTTCCGATAAGCTTATCAATGTAGTGATTGACCGATTCGGCCTGGATGCCAATATACAAGATCATGAGGATGGGACATTTCGTTTAAAAGCGCAAGTAGCGATGAGTGAAGGGCTCGTCCGCTGGCTGTTCCGGTGGGGCGGTGACGTTAAAGTCATGCATCCACAAGAACTTGTCAGCAGAATGAAAGAGGAAGCTGAAAAAATGTATAAGCATTATCTCTAACCTTTGTGGATATTCGCAAAGGTTCTTCATCACATGCCCTTACAATGAAGGAGTGAGAAAAAAGGAGGGCATTGTAATGAAGAAATTGTTGATGGTTTGTAGTGTTTTCGTTGTGATGATACTTGCGGCTTGTGGGGATATTGACGAGAAAAATAGTCGGGAAGTGAAGTCGAGTACGGACGTTGCTTCAGACACTGACGAAGCAACAGAAACGGAAAAAGAGGAAGTGAAAGAAAAAGAGAAACCGCTCGGTACACGGTCCAATCCGTTGCCATTCGGTGACACGATTACTGTGAAAGAAAATATATACGATGATAGCTTCAACGCCTATGAATCATTCGTCGACATTACACTCCTCGAAACGATCCGCGGCGAGGAAGCGTGGAAAATGATCCAAGAAGAAAACATGTACAATGAACCGGCGGATGAAGGGTTCGAATATGTGTTAGTAAAAGTAAAAGGATTTCTAAAAGAATCAGAAACCGAAGACGACAGCCTTTATTTCAGCAGCATGAATTTCAACTTCGTATCGAATGAAGGGGAAGTGTATGACTGGAAATCTGCTGTCATTCCGAACCAACTAGACAAAGAGCTTTACAACGGCGGCTCAGCGGAAGGTTTTATCGTAAATCAAGTGAAAGTCGGAGATGACTTTAAGGTTTCTTATGATTCGAGCGAAGGCTCACCTGTGTTCTTTTTTGTGAAATAAGTAATTGGAGTTGAAACTGATGAAGAAAAAACAATTGGCGATTCTGTTGTTATCGATATTCACCTTGGTGGCTTGTTCATCTAAAGATGATGCTAATGAAAAAGGGGATAGCGGCAAACAAGAAGAAAATAAGACTGAAGAAACGAGCGGATCTGTGGCCGTCGATAAAGGGCTATTGAACGTGGAAGTGACAATTCCTGCTTCCTTCCTAGAGGGGGAAGACATCGACGTAGTCGTAGCTGAAGCAAAAGAAGACGGCATTAAAGAAGTCACGAAAAACGACGACGGATCCGTCACGTACAAAATGACAAAAGCGAAGCACAAAGAAATGATGCAAGAAATGAAAACGAATGTAACGGAGTATGTCGATGAGCTCGTCAACAACGAAGACTTCGCCTCCATCATGGACATCAAACACAACAAAGACTTCTCTAAATTCACACTAGAAGTCGACAAAGAAGCATTCGAAAACAGCTTTGATGGATTTGCAGCCATGGGACTCGGAATGACCGGGATGTTATATCAGTTGTTTAACGGCGTCGATTCAGAGAAATTGAATGTAACAATCGATACGGTGGACCATAGTTCTGGAGAAGTATTTGGTACGGTGAGTTATCCAGAAGCGTTTGAGGATATGGAGTAATAAGATCGGGTGCCTGTGTCAAGTTAAATTTGGTTTATTCACTACAAAGGCATATGTAATGAGTATTGTATGTTTCCGTTTAAATTGGTTGAATTGAAGTGAATGTTTCTGGGACTGTCAAAATTATTCGAACGAAGGATTTCCTGTGTCTTTTTGGATAATTGATGGAGCAGCATTTTTGTTTGTTAATCAATATAGACATAGAGTGGATTATGCTATGATATAGGTAAGAACTGAACAGGGAGGGGTTTTACAAATGAAATGGGAAGAAGTGCGTAAATTATACCCGAATCAGTATGTAAAATTGAATATCCTTGACTTTCATGTAGAAGCCGACAAAAAAATCGTGACGGACGTAGCCTTAATAAATGTCATTGAAAATCCGAAAACTGCTACGAAAGAATTGCTACGAGCAAAAGATAGTACGATTGTTTATCATACAGGTACTGAAGAAATTATGATTGAAATGAGAAAACCGACCGGCTTAAGAGGAATTAGACTATGAAGTTGGAGGTTGTAAACCGTTTACTTGAAGTAGAGATGCTTATTTCTTACAAAGGAAGAACCAAAGTGCTGGACAAGCTTGTTGTCGATACAGGTGCAGCCCATACGTTGATTTCTTCTGATGTCGTTGAAGAACTAGGCATATACTTTGAGAATGGTGACCCTTTGGTTAGCTCATATGGTATAGGTGGCGAGGAATATTCATTCAGGAAACCAGTGGACTTCCTCAAGCTCGGACCTCATAAAATATGCAGGCTGAAATTAGATTTTGGTAATTTGCACGAGTGGGGCATAAATGGCCTCATAGGTCTCGATATATTAATAAATGGTCAATTTATAATTGATTTAGAAAAAATGGTATTGGTCCAAAGAAATTAACATATAAAAGCGGGTACCTGTGCCAGTTTGCATTGAGTTAATTCGCTACAATTGCATATATAGAGTATGTTCCAATTGATGGATTTGCCGTTGAAAATTGGGTACTGTGTAATGTTAAATTCAGTTAATTAACTACAATTGCATATATATATATATATATATATATATATATATATAAATGAGCTGTTGTAGTTGATGTGTTTGTATTTTTGATTGCATATTCATACAAGTTGTCTAAATTAACATGAATGTTTCTGGCACAGGCACCGTCATACTAGCCGAAGAAGAAGGGTGATGGCGTATTCAAGCTAACATCTGAACAGATGGACTTGATCGACGATAAGATAAGAAGGTTGTATACTAAAAAATAACGGTTTATTTATAGCATCTATTCTACTTTCTCTTGATTTTTTCATTGAAAAATTGTTATTATGAAAATTAAATGTAATACATATACTAATATTGCCCTTGCAGATAAAAATCTGTAGTGCGGCCTAAAAGATTTTTAACTGACCATCTCGAGTGGTCCAAAAAGGAAAAGCCATCCTCTTAGTGGGGGTGGCTTTTTACGTTCTTGGAACTCCTACTTGTTACAATTTTGTAGTTGATAGAGGATATCGTAATACAACATGTGATGGGGCAACGTGAAAAGCGAGTAGCTGGTTCTTTTATTCAATTACTCCACTTCCGCTTTAATTTACCCCCTATTAAAAACAGAATGAGTACATAAAGGGCAACAATCAATACAGTACCCCAATTGCCTGCAGCGATTTGATGGCCGGCGAGTGAATAGGCGAGTATGACGGGAAGCTTGCCTAACAATGTTGCGGTGATAAAGGCACCAACCCCTACATTTGATATCCCCGCGATTAGATTAATGCCTGCTGAAGGGACAATTGGAATAATCCGACCAAGCAGTACAGCTAAAAAGCCGTTTTTTTCAATGAGCGCAAGGTATTTCGATAAGTGCTTCTTCTTGGTTACATAGTTTCGTGCGGCGTGACGCAGTACGCTTTTACTAAAGAGAAATAACAGGAAGGATCCGAGCGTTGTCCCGAGCATGTTAATGGCAAAACCCGGAAAGAACGCATGATTACTTGCAATGAATGCAGCGAGTACAGGAATTGGCGCAAAGGGAATCATTGAAACGATTGCCATTATGAAGAATTGATAGATCCATGCATAAGGCCTTTCATTTTCTAGAATGTCTAAAAGTAATTGATCCATAATCGGTCCTTTACGTTGTTTTAGCTCTAGTATAGCTCATATTGGTGGAGGGTGGCTCGTACCATGCATTCGTGAAGTTTCCATATTTTGTGTGGGAGATATAGAAAGGACTTGTTCCTTTCTCTTTCGGTACCTACCTGAAATGGTTATGGGACATACTCTTAGGTAAGTGGACAGTAGGTCATACAGAAAAAAAAGCACAAATCATGTATTTATATTGTGATGGCAAACGACATTTCATATGAAAAACAAGATGAAATGATTGTACAAGGCGGTGGTGAATTCAGAGAGACGCCCCGCTGTGCAGGGAAGTGGATTACCCTTCAAAGGAAGCATACGTATCTTTTCTGATCAAGTAGTGAATGCATTTGAATGTAAAGTATCCGCGCAAGATTGTACGATCACCACGAACGAGTTCCCGACGTATCCAACGGTTAAAATGCTGTTAATTAAAGATTGATGAACGTGAAACGTATACCATGCCCCATTAATTGAGAATTGAACGGGTGCCTGGTACTGTTGTTATATGGGGTGGTTTTGTGGAACTTGAAAAGTGGAAACAGCAGCTGCTGAATAATAAGGATTTATTCATTGGAGAGAGCACAGCGAGGCGCTCGGCTGTGCTCATTCCGCTCGTCGAAGTGGATGGGGAATGGTGTATACTGTTTGAAGTCCGGTCGTCAAAGATGAGGTTTCAACCAGGAGATATTTGTTTTCCGGGCGGAAGAGTGGACCCTGATGACCCATCGCTTTTGTTTACGGCTTTACGCGAGACGCATGAAGAGCTTGGCGTAGCGCCACATACTGTGGAAGTGCTCGGTCCGCTGTCACCATACGTTTCTTCGATGTCTTTTGTTGTCTATCCGTTTGTAGGGGTTGTGGATTTCAATGAAATCATT
The DNA here is from genome assembly GCF_033253735.1 of Sporosarcina saromensis. Classification (NCBI taxonomy): domain Bacteria; kingdom Bacillati; phylum Bacillota; class Bacilli; order Caryophanales; family Caryophanaceae; genus Sporosarcina; species Sporosarcina saromensis. The sequence continues at coordinate 18,866 of NZ_JAUBDI010000027.1, forward strand.
ACCTCTTACAATGAAGCAGAAGTTGAAGAAGTATTCACCGTGCCAATTAGCTGGTTGCTTACGCATGAGCCATTTATGCATGAAGTGGCAGTGGATATTACCCCTGATCGGCAGACGTTTCCGTTTGAGAAGATTCCAAATGGAGATCAGTATCAATGGCGGAAACGCACGATAGAGGAATGGTTCTATGAATATGGAACGTATACGATATGGGGCATGACGGCACGGATATTGAAGCATTTTATTGCTGTCATACGTCCGTAGAAAAGCGAATAGGAAGTTTAAGTACCAGGCATCCATACAATTTAGATTTGTGCGGGTACCTGGTACTTTTATGTTATATACCTATAAGTTCGCGTGGTCATTTTTCACGGCAATCATTACACGTCTTCCGCGAATCATCAGTCACTGCATCAATGCCCCGAACGATGTCCCAGTTTTTTTGAAATCCGCGCGCCTGTTTCGAGTAATCGCTCCCGCATGGAGGCGAGGCGTTCTTCGGTCATGTGGAAGCTTGCGAAGCCGATGCTGACCGCACCGACGACTTCCCCGAATCCTTGGTGGGTTTACATTTAGTTCATGTATAACATTCACATCGGTTGAATTGACGTGAATGTTTCTTGCACAGGCATCGATTTCTTTTGCAGGTTCTTATGAAATTACGTAAGATTAGAAGAGAGGTGAGTTCATGAGACCTACATACATCCCAGTCCATTTCGACAAAAACATCTACCGGACATTGTATGATGATACGAAAGAGCGGCGATTCTTCGAGAGTTCCGGCGGTCGGAAGAGTTCGATGCTCGGTCTGGTGTCGGGAACCGCGGGAGTAATCCTGCATTCATATCTGAGCAGCTGGACTCTTTCCATCACGGACAGTCGGCTAACCATGCTACTTGCTGCCGCTTTCCTGACAGTAATCCTAACCATTGGTTTAATCTGGCTTTTCCGCTATATCTCTGAGAAGGGTAGGCATACGTGGGAATACGTGCCAACACCATCACCAGAGGAACTGCAGGGGTTGGTCCGCAGTGGCCGCCGCTGGCTGATGTCGCATATGCTGCTACTGATAGGTTTTTTTGTGATGAATGTCTTTTTTACGCTGTTCCTGTATATTTTTTTTAGTAACGGTATTCTATTTGTTGTCATGATTATATTGTGGGCAATCCTATTCCTAATGCTGTGGCTGTTGCAGCCATTCGCACGGCTCAGTCTTCTCCGCTGGTTGGACACGCAGCAGCTTTAAGCGGGTGCCTGTGCCAGGTTGAATTCAGTTTTATTCAATACAATAGAATGTGTATGAGTATGAACGTTCAGTTGGCTGGTTTTCCACTACTATTTGTATAAACAATTAAATTGGTTGAATTGACGAATGCTTGCACAGGTTTCGTCAATAGTGTATTGACGTTTGCGCCTGATTTTGTTATAATTCTTCTATTATTTTTTTGAAATTGAATAGAAACCTTGTATAAATTCAAGAATACGGCTTGAAAGTTTCTACCAGCTACCATAAATGGCTCGTCTACAAGGAATGTGAAATCCATGCAATTTACTATTCCAATTTGTAGAAAAAACTTTGTCCTCACTAAAGGCCAAAGTTTTTTTATGTATGTGGCTTAATTGGACGATTTGGCTGTGTAATAAAGATTTCACCACTGCCGTTCATTCTTTAATTAAACAAATAGGAGATTACAACATGAGAAACTTCTTTAGATTTGCTGAACGGAATACTTCCTATAAGCAGGAAACGCTCGCAGGCGTGACAACCTTCCTGTCTGTCGCGTATATTTTAGTCGTAAATCCGCTGATCTTGAGCCAAGCTGGGATGGATAGCGGGGCGGTATTTACTGCAACTGCTCTTACTGCGATTATCGGTACACTTCTTATCGGTTTGCTTGCGAACTTCCCAATCGGAATTGCGCCAAGTATGGGACTGAATTCATTTTTCACTTTTTCGGTCTGTATTGGAATGGGGATACAATGGGAAGTGGCATTGACGGGTGTTTTTATTGCAGGCGTTATTTTTATGCTGTTAAGTGTCATGAAGATCCGGGAGAAAATTATTACGATTATCCCATTGAATTTAAAATATGCAATCGCTGCTGGAATCGGATTCTTTATTACATTTATTGGGATGAAAAATGGAGGGCTTATTATTGCCAATCCGGATACATTTGTTTCAATTGGAGACTTAACATCCCCTAGAACCTTGCTGGCCATTTTTGGCTTGGTCCTTACGATTGTCATGTTAGTGCGTGGAATCAGAGGTGGGATTTTTTATGGAATGATCATTACTACGATAATTGGAATGATTGTCGGATTAATAGACGCTCCCTCAAAAATCATAGGAAGCATACCAAGCTTAGAACCGACATTTGGAGTCGTGTTTTCCCATTTGGATCAGGTGTTCACCCCTGAATTACTGGCAGTCATTTTCACGTTTTTACTTGTTGCCTTTTTTGATACGGCTGGAGCTTTAATTGCCATGGCCAGTCAAGCGGGAATGATGAAAGGGAATACAGTGCCGAACGTTGGAAGAGCGTTGCTTGCTGATTCTACCGCGAGTGCAGTCGGAGCGATATTGGGAACATCCACGCCTGCGACGAGTGTTGAATCTTCTGCCGGCATTGCAGTCGGTGGCAGAACTGGCTTTACGTCTGTTGTGATTGCTGCTTGCTTTATGATTGCTTTGTTCTTTTCACCGGTTTTATCTGTGATTACGTTAGAAGTTACTGCGCCAGCGTTAATTATTGTCGGCGCATTAATGGCAATGGAAATCAGAAAGATAGATTGGAGCAGACTGGAAATTGTAATTCCATCCTTCTTAACGATCATCATGATGCCCCTCACTTCGAGTGTGGCAATGGGTCTTGCATTTGGTTTTATTCTGTATCCACTTTGTTTTGTGGCGCAAAAGCGGTCTAAAGAAATTCATCCAATTATGTATGTGCTTGGTTTGTTATTTATCCTATACTTTGCGTTTATAGTGTAGCTAGAAGTGTTCGATAGTTTTTTTAGATTAACCCCAGTTAGAAGTATCTTTTAGTTGAAGAATGTGCCAGTACTTGAACCCAAATCGTTCAAGAAACTGGCATTTTTTTTATTTTGAAACCAGTTGCACCTTTGCACGCGTCTTAGAGGTAAGATTGTAAATAGTGTGGGTGGCGGGGGTGAGAAATGATTATGAGTCGTTCTTGGAATGAATCCGATGAAGAAGTCTGGCTGTCTGGTTTGATGGATGCGCTTGGCGATCGGTTGACGAATCTGTCTTTCAGTTATTTGAAAGATTGGGGAAAAGCTCAGGAAGTAGTGCAGGATGTCTTTTTTACCTGTTATAAGAAACGCGGTCACGTTCTCGAATTGAATTCGATTGAAGCCTGGCTATACAGAGTCACCGTGAATCGGTGCAAAGACGTCTTACGTACTTCATGGGTTAAGAAAGTGATCGTGAACAATGAGTTGTTTCTTACGCAAAAATCAGGGCAGCCATCGCCGGAACATGAAGCTGTCGCGAAAAGCGAGGATGAGCGGTTAGCCCGGCTCGTTTTGGAGTTGCCGATCAAATACAAGGAAGTCATTTTGCTTTTTTATTATGAAGATCTGTCTGTGGAGGAAATCAGTTATGTGTTGAAGTCCAATCCGAATACGGTCAAAACCCGCTTGAAAAGAGGGCGGGAGGCATTGCAGAAATCCATAGAGAGGAGCGGTTTTCTTGAAAGAACCAATGAGGGATATTAAAAAGTCATTAGATGCGACGGTTTTCAAAGATTCGCAGTTCAGCGCGAAGCATAAGCATGCAGTCTTTCAAAAGATTCATAAACGCAAGACCATCTATGTCCTGCCTACGCTCGTTAGCGGTTTGCTACTGACGGTGGCTGTTTCAGCAGGTATTTATTTTGCAACGGAAAGGATAGGCGGTGAAAGTCCGGCTGCATTGGTACCCAATCACCCAGTTACCACGGAAATTCCGCCACCTCAAGGAGAGGGTGGAACAGAAACAGTTCCTCTCTATGAAGCCAAAGAGGATGCCGAAGTATCCATGAAGGACGCTGAAACGGCGTACGCGCTTTGCGTAGATGCACTGACGGACTATTACAATGCCATTTGGAACGGCACGGAGATTGACGTGGGCAAGTTTATAGGGAACGAGAACCTTCAACAGTATTTGGAAACGAAGATTCAGTATGAATCTAAGAAGTTTGGCACTATGGACAGCAAGGTGAAACAGCTTGAAATTGGCGATTGGGAAGTGACATTTACGAATGATGAGAAGGGAGGATATCTCTATTTGGAAGTACCTGTTAGCATTCGAAAGCATGATGGAGGCGGATATGGAGAAGGTACAGAGTTTTTTGTGCGGAACATAGATGGCAAGCTGACGATTGTTGACTGGTACACGGGCGGAAAAGATACGTATGATTACTTGGTGCGCGGATATGAGCAGAAGATTGGCAATCCTAATGTTTGGAATGATCATGATTGGGTGAAAAAGTTTAAAAGCGGTACAGGTCTCTATGATTTCGAACAGCAGGTCTATGATCGATTCCAGCTCACCCATGATGCGAACGAGTTGATCGGGCTGGAACCGATCAGCATTGCGAAACTATATGCATACGCCAGTTATCAGCAAGACTTTGAAACGGCGTATGCGCTATACACGGATCGTGAGGAGCATATATTATGGAGCGAGGAAGAAGATGAACAAATTCCGTTGGTCGATAGGGGGACACCGGAACAGGTATTGGAAACATATAAAGGACTCGAAAGTGGGTCTTTTATTCAAACAAGTGACTACGAAGGATATATTAAGTTTTATCCAAACGGCGAGCAGCACGTGGAATCCGGCTTCTCCATGATAAAAAATGAAGAAGGCATTTGGCAAGTCGCGTTCTTGCCAGTCCAGTAAATGTGGAGGGGCTATGTGACAAACATTCATGGCTGTTACCCAACTATGAAAACCATCGCCTGTGCTAGATTTCAATACAATTGTATGTCCGTCCGTGGAAAATGTATCGGTTGATGGCTTTGCAATTCATTTATTTATCACGATTCGGTTAAATTAAAATGAATGTTTCTGGCACAGGCGCTTTTAAAATGAAAAGCCTACCCTCGTTTCTCTGTTATGTAAGCAGAGAGGTGAGGAGTAGGCTTTTGGCAATCAGTTTTGTATGTTGTACGTTTTAGTGTTTACGTTTTACTTCGATTCGATAGCCGTCTGGGTCAGTGACAAAGAAGTAAAAAGGTGCTCCGCCTGAAAGTCCTTTCAGTTCACCTGTTTCATAAGGAGAAGCTTTACAGATTTCATGCATTTTTTCTAAATCATCCACGGTTACGCCTAAATGACTGAAACCATTTCCGATTACATAAGGTTCTGCATCATAATTATACGTCAGTTCAATCTGTACGGAAGAACCGGGTGAATTCAAATAGATAAGATCGAATTTATCTTCAGGGAATTCTCTGCGACTAGCTACTTCAAAATCAAAAAGATTCGTATAAAAATCTAACGTCGCATCAATATCTCTCACACGTAAACAAATTTCAACGAGTACTTGGCTCATTTTTTCAACCTCCGTAAATGTATAAGTTTTTGTTTGTTAAGATGGTTCAACTGATTGAAAACAGCATCTTTATTTTACCATATATGTTTCGTTAAGTGAAAAAATGCGATGGGATCGCTCAACCTCACTGCTTTGCCCAATAAACAACGGTAGTAATGTGGTGAAATGACTTCTTTTACTTTGTATTGGCTTGCTTCCTTGTAGGCTTGTCTTTTCATTTTCCGTTAGATGATCCGGCAAAAAGCAGTTCTGTCATTGTCTTAAAATTGATCACGGGCGTTCCGCAATTCGATAAAGTCCTCCAATGTCTCCGCTTGCAAAAAGAGGTTGATGGCCTTCTCTTTGCCAATCGTCGTCGGGAGTGTAGGAAGTCCTTTGGCACGCAATTCCTGGACTTCTTTTAACGAATTGTAGATCTTTTCATTCTCCGGATATATGTTGGAGGCAAAGCGTAAATTCGTTTCGGTATATTCGTGGCCAGGGTAAACATGTATCGCATCATCCAAGCGCTTAAATGTCTGCAAAGATTCGAATTGGGCTTCGTAATCGCCGGTGAAAACCCGACCGCATCCTGCTGAAAACAAGGTGTCCCCGCAAAAGAGATGCTGCCCCATTAAGAAACTGATGTGGCCATGCGTATGCCCTCCTGATGCGTAGACTTGGACAGGTTGCCCCAATACGTGAAAGGTGTCTCCTTCCTTTACAATTCGATTCACGAAGTTTTTCGTTTCTTCCGGCCCATACACAACACTTTCCGGATGACTCGCTACAATCTCTCGTACCCCGCCGATATGATCTTCATGCATATGCGTTAATAAAATGGCCGTCAAACGAAGCTGCTTTTCTTCCAGGTAATCCAGGACAACGCCCGCTTGTCCTGGGTCGACCACAACTACCTCTGTTTCTTTCTGAATGCACCATATGTAATTATCAGAAAAGGCTTTAATTGGATGAATAATCATCTTCTGATTCCTCCTCTTGGTTTTTTAGTGTGGAGACTACTTTTGAAAATTGTCTGTGTTAGTTTGTGAATACACACTACAAATTGTTGGTTGATGAATTATTTTAACATATCATTTATCTTGATTAATCACAAATGTTGGTTGGTACCTACCTATAGCTTACTAAGTTCATCTATGAAAGCTGGCCGTCGTTTATACAGCTCTTTCAGTTCTTCAATTAAACGAATTTGTTCATCATGCCCGCTAATTTTCTTGAATCGCCGTAGCATTTGGCAAATCCCTCTATATTGGCTTCGGTTGTATGTCTGGTCTGCCATTTCTTTTATATAAGTTCCAAATAAAAGAATAGCCTCTTCCTTATGAGCATCCATTAAATATTTCAAGAATTGCTCAATACTAGAAGGGTTTGCTTGTACATGGCGAAGCATAGAATCCACGTCATTTTCAGCCTCAATAAGCTGGAGAAACACCCTTTGATTACTAGTCGCTAATTCTTTTTTTAAGTGATCATAAAAGAAAGGGAAATCATCCGCTGCAAGTTCTTTCAAGTCCCAATAGTAATCAAATTCTCCAGCGAAAAGTAATTCACGACCTGTCAGGATCTGCTCTTCAGACATGTTCATCTCTTTGTACGCTTTATAGCGCCATTTTTTCCAACGAGTCACCAAACCGCGATAGTTCGCATCCTTTTTTTCGCCTGTCAGAGCCAACTCCAGTACGCGACTACTATTGCCATTCTCCCATTCAATGTGCATCAATCGTTCACGAAAGGAGGGATAGTCCAATTTATCGTGCAAAAATTTATGCGCTTCCGCAACAGTACCATGCGTTTGTATCATCTCAAACAGCAAGTTGTAAATCTGCTCATTCGAATAGTCCTTATAATGATTTTCGGTGGTATGATTAATACATGATTCCAATTCAACAATTAATCGCGAACGCAACTCGTCATCTTCGGCAAATAGCGTACTGATGGAAAGCAAATCGTTGCGATAGTCTACCCATCCTTCAAACACGTTATCTTTCGAAAGTTGAATGAGTCTCTCCAACAGCTCCCTTTGCTCCGTGAGATCTGTTGTTTCTTCTGCAATCCGACGAATGGTCGTTATTGTTTGGTCCACTACATAACCAATTTCGCCTCCTGAATCATCAGCGTATTGATACGAATTGACCGCTTCAGTTAGGAGCAACCCGGCAACCTCTGTCGCTATCAACGGATCTTCAATCGTATCGATCCTCTCGAGTACCGCTGTTAAATCATCCGCAAAGTCACTGACATATTTATAGGAAATATAGCCTTCTCTCGCCATGTATTTATGAATGACCGAGTCAATTAATTCTCTGCAACGATGCAGTTCCTGCTGCGCGTCAACGCTTGCATAATTGAAAACTAACCGATTGTGCAAAACACTGTCTTCATCCGCCAAATCGACCAGTATAGCAATCAATTTTTCTTTTGATAAACTTCCAAGAACGTCTTTCAAATCGGGTTGATTACTTATAGAATCGATTTGTTCAGGAAAGTTTCCATCCTCGAAGTGCTCCAATAGCTCATAAAGAACGGCGACTTCATGCTTGCAAATTGGTCCTGAATCGTAAGGGCACGTACATTCTGATGAAAGGATTGTATAATCCTCATCCATATGTATCGAAATCTCATACAAGTCTGTTCCTTCAACAAACGCTCTGTATCGGTCTTCTTCATGATCATGGGTGATATCCGTAACCAACCCTGATGCAAAATACGTAAATCCCCGTTGCAAAATAACGGGACTCACTTGGTCTTTAAAATGGTAAAGATTCATCCTGTTTCCCCCTAAGTGTTGGTTGCAGCAAGCGTATTCATGTTAATCAGTATCGAGAAGCAGTGCCAGTTTTCATTTACTTAATTCACAACAATATTATCACAGAGGTGAAGATTTCTGACGATGATACCGTCAATTCAATAAACTAGAGCCTAGGAGAGATACGAGAAAAACAACTAGACTGGGAATAAAAACATTCAGGAGCGACCTTTTTAATGTTCTTTTTTTCTTAGAAAGAAAAGAATGGAGTACATCAAAAACTACAAATGTCCCTACAATGAGATAGGGTTCCTTAAACAATTCCTACATATCGTGTGCCTTATACTAGTGATACGTTCAAGGCAAGGATATCTCCATTTATCCATTCATCAATAACACTCTTTCGTCAAAGCTTGGATATAATACGTGAAAAACTGGTAAACTCATTTCACCATGTTGCTCATTTTTCCATAAGATGTTTAACCACTCTTCAAAATTGCTTAGTGTTTTAATAATTTTCTTTGTATCTTGACTTATGAAACCAACACGGTACTCATGATTTTTTACATTGTCATCACAGATGAATACCCAATGATTATTCGAACTATCACCAGCATCAAACATCGTAAAAGAAATTAATGTAGCTGAACGAATCCATTCATTCGTTTCTACTAGGAGTACTTCACTTGGAATATCTGGAATAAGGTCGTGAACATTACGAATGTCTGCGCAAGGAGAGTTATCGTCAACACCACCAATAGGTTCGCAATCCAACAGGAAATAACGTTTGAGAAGTGTTTCAAAAACAATCTAAATGATGGAGGCAAGGGATACCCAAGAGTCTTCTCATATGCGCAGATCATTTCTTCCGACGCATGTTCTGTCTTGTCAATACTTGGGTATCTCATGTTAAATTGCTCAATGAATTCGTATATGAACATTTTATCACCCTTCCACTGCCAATATGTCTTAGGCAATAAATAATACGTTAGATGTAAAAATTAGTAGTCCATAAAAGCTTAAAAACGACAGGAATAATGAAAAAAGGAACGGACTGGCTAAGCACCATCAGTTCCTTGCGTAGAGTGTCGTGAAAAACTTAAATCTGTTTTTTACTTCAGTTTCCTTCCGCATCCGTCCATACGACCTTGTACAGCAAAGCGATGTCATAGGTTTCAAGGCTTTCTGGCAACTCGCTATTTTCCGAAGGTGCGACACTGCGCAGCATGCTACCTTTCGTCCCGACCCAAGCGGCAAGATAAATCGGTTTGTCTTTGATGAGAGTGGAATCTTTATCTACGAGATTCCCAAATGACCGGGCTAAGCTTGCAACTTCAATTGGGTACGTGATCGATGTGCTCCCTGAAGGATAGCTGAGCTTGATTGCTACGTTTTCTTCATCAAGTTCCGTCACGGTGAACGAGATCAATTTACCATCGAAATGTTTGTCTTGCGTTGAAGATGTGAGAAGAAGTTCCTCTTTGAATTTCCCTTTATGATAGACCTCGACGGAATACGTTAAATCTTCATTTTCGGCAATCTTCCCGTTCACTGTAAAGAATTGCGGATTGTTTGCTCCCGCCATAGAAAGCAATAACTCTTCATGTTCGCTCAATGTATACGGTTTGATGCTCAATGTTGCATCCGTTGAATCTTTAGGAGACATAAAAGAGCAGCCTGCTAAAAGAAAAATCGACATCCATACAATTGAATACTTTTTAATATGTTTCACACAACTCCCCCTCAAATTTGATTTTACTAGTTATACGTATATAAAAGCAATAAGATTCAGAAAATAATACATTGAATTTCCAATTAGGTTCGCACTAGGTTCTCATTGAATTTTATAATGCTTTAGAACTTATAGAAGTGATTGCAAGTTATCTATCAGAAATCTTTGTATATTCGATGGAACATATTGTTAGTGATATGGTACTATTTAAGTAGTGGGAATTTTGTAGAAAAAGAGGAAGGGGACATGGAAGTGTTCGTTTAATAGTCGAAATGTGGATTGTCTAAAAAATGCCTGATTCACAAGTTGTCAATTACCTGCAATAAGATGAAGTTTACCTACCTTTTTCTATATATAATAATGTTTCAAATTGGAGGTGTTTCTGTGGGGAGTTTTGGAAGTAGATTAAAAGAACTTAGAGATTCTAAAGGCATTACTGTAGAGAAATTATCTGAAACACTAGGCATCGCGAAAAGTGTGATGTGGAATTATGAAGCGGATAGGAAGGGTCCAAGCTTTCTGCATTTCATAATGATTGCAGAATATTTCAACGTATCATTGGATTATTTGGCATTCAGTAAGCAGGCTGCGGTTGAACTTTCCTCATATGATTCATTTAAAAGTTGTGAAATTCACCTGGATGGAACAGCAATTAGTGAAGAGGAGCATGAAGAGTTGCTCGTTTATTTACAGACACGCAGAGCAATAAAAGCTATGCGAAGCGATGAATAACTGTCGTTTGCATATGCTGGATTGGATTCAGTTAGTTCTATTAGGGACACTAATAGCTATATAAATTGGTTGCGATAAATATTATTGGCCCAAATTTCAAATGATCCTTTTAAATAAGTGCAAGGGGGGCGTTTATATGTTTAGCTTTTCGAAGTCGAAATGTGGACTATGTAAACGAAAAATTGCGCAATATCAGAGGTACAGACTACCCGATAATAAGGTGAAGAAAATTTGCTTACCTTGTTGCGAGTACGCAGAGAGACGCGCTTATCGGAAGTGTTGAGCGTGTATAATACGTGTGTTTGTGTAATTCAGGCAAATGTTTGTTTAGACGAGGTGTAAACGAGTGGATGTGAATAAGCATTTAATTCTAATTAAAAATATAGATAAGACGAAACAAATTGTTGATTGTGCTTTCCAAGATGGGCAATGGAACGTGAAGTTTCAAAACAACGATAGAATCTATCAATATCGTAAACATAATGTCGTTTGGCATCGTAATCCCAAAATACTGGACCTGCATAATCGAATCATCTATGCAGATGGTCAGCCGCTTTCAGGTATTCAGGTGGTACAGGATTTCGGTGATACAATTCGACTCGTTTTTACGAGAGGTTTTCACAAAGTGTACAAACGATCGCAACTGGTGGTGGAAGAATCGTGTTTAGCTAACGAGAAGTCTTCAAATTGTTTGGGGTATTTGAAAACGTTGGCGGAACATGTAAGTGCCAATCCAGAAGACGAAAATGTTTCATTCTTAAGTAAGCAGTACAATCGAATGACAACGATTAGTCCTCGGAGCGTATTGGCTTTGTATTTAGAACGGAAAACGTTTACTCGAAATCCGGTCACTTCAAATCCCATTTTTCCGTTTGGATTAAATGCGAGTCAGAAATCAGCGACAGAAAAGGCAATTGCGGGTCCGATTAGTGTGATTGAAGGTCCGCCGGGTACGGGTAAAACACAAACGATCTTAAACATTATTGCAAATGCGGTCATTTACAACAAAACCGTAGCGGTCGTGTCCAACAATAATGCAGCAACAGCAAATGTCCTGGAGAAGCTACAAAAGTACGGGCTGGATTTTATTGCGGCTTATTTAGGCAATCATTCGAACAAGGAACAATTTTTTGATGAACAGACTGGAAGTTATCCAGACATGACAGACTGGTTGTTGAGCGAAGAAGAATCTCACCGCATTAAAAACGACTTAGTAGAATTGCAAATTAAGTTAAATGAAATGCTTGTCCTGAACAATATACGTGCGCAATTACAACAAGAATTAGCCATGTTGCAGACGGAATTCCAATATTATGAAGACTATTACTCAAGGAACAAATACAAACAACTAAGAATCAACGCTTTTTTACGGTTTGATGCTGAAAAGTTGATGAAAATGATCATTACATATAAAGGTGACGCTGGTAAAAAGAATTCGCTCAAAAAGAGAATTTACAATTTCTTTGTGTATGGCATTTACAAGTCTGATTTACATAAATACGATGCTGAGACGGTCGTTTCTCACCTTCAAAGAACCTATTACGAAGTGAAAATAACTGAACATAATAAGGAAATAAAAAGTTTAACATGTAGATTAGGAAGTTACGATTTCAATCAAGCAATGGCTGCATTTAGTGACCAATCGATGCGATTGTTCAAGTCGAATTTAGCAAAGAAATACAGGGAACAAGACAAGAAAAGACCGGTCTATAAAAGTGATGTGTTATGGAAAAACACAGCACAATTTGTTCAAGACTATCCAGTTGTTCTTAGTACGACACATTCGTTACGCAATAATGTATCTGAGAACTTTTTATTCGATTATGTCTTAATCGATGAGGCTTCACAAGTTGATGTCGTAACAGGTGCGTTAGCGCTGTCATGTGCTAAAAACGCAGTCATCGTTGGGGATACAAAACAATTGCCAAATGTCATTACGACCGAAGTACGGGAGAAGGCACGCAAGATTTTTGATGCCTATCGTCTGCATGCAGGCTACAATTACGCCGAGCACAGTTTGTTATCATCGATCGTTTCGTTGTTTGACAACCTCCCACGTACACTTTTAAAAGAACATTATCGCTGCCATCCTAAAATTATTGGTTTTTGCAATCAAAAATTCTACAACAACGAGCTGGTTGTTTTAACGGAATCCAATGACATAAAAAAACCGCTACTCTTGTATAAAACGGTCAAAGGGAATCATGCAAGGGGGACGTTCAATCAACGGCAAATTGATGTCGTTTTTAATGAAATCTTACCGGAACAAGACATTGATACGGACAAACAGTCGTTAGGAATCATTTCGCCGTATCGCCAACAGGCTAATGAATTTGATCAGTATATCGGAACGCAAAATATCGAGGCGGACACGGTTCATAAATTCCAAGGTCGCGAAAAAGACATTATTATTCTTTCGACCGTAGCAAATGAGATCAACAAAGACGACTTTGTAGATGACGCCAATCTGATTAATGTAGCCGTGTCGCGTGCGGTCGACCAATTAATTGTTGTGACGGCTGATGGCAGTGAAGAGTGGCATGGTACGAATCTTGGTGATCTGATTCGGTACATAAAATACAATAACTTTGAGATTATTGAAAGCCAAATCTATTCCGTGTTTGATTTGCTATATAAGAGTTATTCAGAGAAGCTGTTAAAAGTGATGAAAAAAAGTCAGCAAGTGTCTGAGTTTAGTTCGGAAAACCTCATAAATCTTGTACTAAAAAAAGTCTTGGCACACGATGAATTTAGGAGCTTGGATTTTGTCCTGCATCAACCGTTGCGCATGTTAATCAAGAATCCCGATAAACTGTCTAAGGATGAATTCAACTATGCGATGAACATCTTAACACATACAGACTTTGTCATATTTAATAAGATGGATAAGATGCCGGTATTAGTCGTAGAAGTAGATGGCCACGCGTATCACGCTAGAAATCCCAAGCAACTCAAACGAGACCAAATGAAAGATCGGATTTTAGAAAAGTACGGAATACCGATCATTAGAATGAAAACAACGGGAAGTGAAGAGGAGATGATTTTACGAGAGAAACTAATTGAATTAAAACGTGGATGAGCTATTCACAATAATCCATCCAACAGAAAGGGGGAACTCCCGATGGCATTCATTAAAAAGCCATTCCTGTCGAGAGTGGTCGACGCATTGAAGGATAAGGAAGAATTGAAATCACCCATCGTGATAAAAGAAGTAGATTCGATGGATAGTGAAATTGCACATTTACAGCAAGCATTGGCAGAGGGACAGTTGAATGATACGGAAGCGAAGAAGTTGGCAAAACAAATGAAGTTCCTGGAGATTGGTAAGTCAGGTGAACAATCATTGCTTTTTGAGTTGAAGAATTCGTTTTTGCCAATCATGATTTTGCACGATGTTCAAATTGAGCATAAGGGGTTAACAGCGCAGTTCGATTTCATTGTCATCACCCGTCAATTCTTTTTGGTAATTGAAGTGAAAAAGTATTATGGAAATATTACCGTCAACGAAAAAGGCGAGTTCATTCGAACGGTCAATCGTGGAGGACGAACAATTTTTCAAGAAGGCATGTACAGTCCGATTCGGCAAGTTGAACGGCAAGTAGACGTATTGCGCGCGATGTTGATGGATCATGGTGTTATTGAGAGAACCCCAATTCGATATGCCGTTGCGTTTGCGAATGAGAAAACTGTACTTAATTTAAAAAAAGCACAGCCGGAAGTGAAAAACCAAGTATTCCGTTCAGACGGAATTGTATCATTTTTGAAGGCGGAGTTAGCGAAAAAGTCACCAGTCTATTTTAGGGATAACCGAATGCGGGAGTTTGCTGAATACATTAAAGATCAGCATGTCGGTAACCGTGCGATCGAGAAGCAAGAAGAAACCGAAGTCCGTTATTTTACAGAAGAAGCAGACCAGGAAATTCAACCTGCAGTGCTAATTGAGAAAGCGATAACAAGAGATGAACTTGAAGTAGCATTGAAAGCATTTCGGAAGCAGCTTTCCGAGAAAACCGGTCAAAAAGCATTTTATATCTTTACGAATAAAACTTTGGATGAGTTGCTCGAAAAAAGACCCCAATCAGTAGCCGAATTACACCAGATTTACGGATTGGGAGATAAGAAGATACATGAGTTTGGTGAGGAATTGGTGCGGGTGGTTTCTGGAGAGATAGTTTCGATTTCTTAGCATTTGGGTACTTGGGTTTTTTGGGTATGCCTCTCTTGGGTCTTATTTTTTGTCTTAACCTAATAGTGCGACATTGTATTCAGAAATCAATATTACTGCCACGCTCAAGATACTTCTAATGCCTCGCGAATCGAAAAAAGGATTGAATAATATATTAAAGAGCTGCACTGCGTAACGTCCAATGCGTGAAAGCTGTTATAATGGGTATACTAACTAAAATGCGAGGTGGTATAGATGCAAGAAGAGTCACGCTTCGAAAGAAGAAAGAAAGTCCAATTCGCTGTTGGAATGGCAGCGATTGATGGTGGAAAACCGAGCGCATTTACTAAAAAACTTTTAGAGCAGTATGAAAATGGACATTTAACATCCAGTGAATTAAAGCAAGCCATCGTCAAAAAATATACGAGGGCTTCCCAGTAACTATGGACCCGTATACTTATCCTAATTCCAGCATTTTAATTAACAAATTAGATATTCGAGATGAGCAGGAATTAATAGACGTGGAAGCCCAATTAATAATTGCAGGAATTCTAGATATCACTTCTCTGGCCGAAGAGATTGATTTTCAGAAATTTGAGAGTCTGCGACTTATTCATCATTATCTTTTCAATGATTTATATTCATGGGCAGGTGAGTTCATGACTGTCAATATTTATAAAAATGAAAAGGTGCTAAATGGCTTATCAGTTATTTACACAGATAAAGACGAAATAGAAGCTGATTTGGAATCAATCTTCAGATGGACTAATAGGGTAGAATGGAGTTATTCAAACTCTTTACTAGTAGAAGATTTTTCGAATTTTATGACGAGAATATGGCGTGTCCATCCGTATCGTGAAGGAAATAAACGAACAGTTTCAGTTTTTATGAAACTTTTTGCTGAATCAAAAGGGTTGAATTTTAACGACCAATTACTTTCAGTGAATGCATCATACTTGCGAAACGCATTGGTGCTTGCCGCAGTAGAAGAATCTCCTGAGCCAAATTACCTTAAAAAAATTATTTCAGATGCATTATATGTGGTTCCTTCCCAAAATGTTGATTTGGAGGAGGAAGTCTCTAGTAGTTATCAGGTAATCGGTCAGTACGATGTTTCTGAATACGAGGAAAAACCATTTGATATTGAATTCAACGATAATAAAACTAAAAGTAATCCACCCTTAGGTTTAGCTTACTATCAAGGTTGGATTATTTTATTTCACAAAAATGCGAATGCTGGTATGACAGTAATGAGAAAATGATGCCAGTGCCAAGTCATTTACATAATTGTAAAATGTATCGGTGGATTAGCAATTAATACTTGAATGAATCGATTTCATAATTCCTCTTTTTAAAAATACAAACAAGGGCAGAATTTATAGATTGTATTTCAAAAAACAAGAATCATGCGGCTTGAATGTGGTTCAATCGTGCTCCAATCCTATCGGC
>NZ_JAUBDI010000028.1:0-34028 GCF_033253735.1 Sporosarcina saromensis
ACCCTCAATAGTACAAGAATTTAGATTCAACCTATTGAAGTACTTATCCTTTTTAGAACAAGATAGATTCAATGAAGCTATATGTCATTATAAAAAAGAGATTTCAGGTGTGTGCAGATTACACATTTCTAAATGCAGTTTATCAATACAGGAAATATATATATATATATCAGGTTTGTACAAATTTGAAACTGGCCAATATCAAGATTCTATAGAACTGTTTAAATCTGCTCTAGAAATTACGACAGATAAGGATATCCCCCAGAAATTATCTTATAATATCGCCTTAGCATATTATCGTCTCTATGACTTTTGTTCATCTTTAGTTTATGCGAAAAAAGCATTGAGTATATATATCAATTCGCATAATTGGATAATGGCTGCCGATTGTTATAACTTAATAGCTTCTATATTAATAGAAAGTAACAAGCTAAATGAAGCGATTGAGTATATTGAGAAAGGATTTAGCGTCCTGCAATACCAGGAAATTAATGAAACACACGCAAAGTTATACCACAACCGTTCTCTTATATATTTGCGTGAACAAAAACATGTTGAAGCGTTGAGCAATATTAACAACTGCATAAAAATTAAACAAAATTTAAAAACATCCTCTGTCTTTACATCAGTTTATACTAAATTAAATATATTTTTAGAAACAGGAGATCTTATTAGATTTAAAGAGAATTTAGATATTCTACAAAGACTAGCTAAATCTAATAATGATATTGCTAAAACAAAATTTTCAGAAGCCAAAATGCATTATAAAACCAAGGAATTCTCTATTTATGAGCGTTTAATGAAAGAATGCGTACTCACATTTTATAGCAATAAGGATTGGCGAAATGTTAAATTAGCAGCTGAGCATTATTCTACTTACTTAGCGAATTCAAGAAGTTACAAAAGTGCTTTTCAGTACTTAAAAATATGTACAGAGGCATACAAAAATATTTACAGGGAGGTGGAAGGAGGTGGAATAGAGTGAAAAAGTTATTGTTTTTGTTCGCATCGCTATTATTTATGATAAGTTTAATACCGATCAATAATATAAGTTCGGAAACGGATGTGGGAAGACCCCATGATGATTCAGGAATCGACACGTTAAATTAACACGCATGTAAGTTTCCATTCCTGACTGAAACTTTATTAGGCTCCCAAATAGACCACCTTCATGGCCTTGGGCAGCCTAATAAAACCTTCAGTAGCTTCAGTGTTTACAAGTATTTATCCTCACAGAGTATTATATAATTCTGTTGTCTCTCATTTTACTCCAAACTACGACTGAATGATTACAGTTCATACCCAAGATGATTTCTTCAATTTCCATAGTAATAGCTTATTGCTTTCAGTTATTGTATAGAAAATCCTTTGAGCAGGAAGAGGAGCTTATCCATGCTATTCTGAAAGATGGCTTTGCGCTTCCAATGCTGACGGAACAAGAGCCATTGGAAGCTAATGAATTGGCTGGTCGGTCTGTGCGGGGACTATGGTCAATGGTGTCTGTGGCATTAGAAAAGTACCTCCTTCAAGTCGATATATCGGTCATACTAGGAGATGCTTTTCTAATGTGCGTTTATTAATTGAAGGATTACACTATACCTTTCGAATTTTACTTATATTAACCTGACTGTCATCAAGGTTTTTTATTAACTTCTTACAGTAAATTTGTAAGCTTATATCTTTTATTAATGTAACAAGAATATTAGTAAGCAGATAGAGTAATACCCCCCCTATTAGATTCAAAGATATAATAAATATCATTATAGACAAACTTATGTAGATTAATGTCTTAACTCTAGTATTCATTACCCCATTTAAGTAGTAATTTAATAAAAGAGTAATAAATATAAGTACCGGAAAGATTAATAACTCATCAGGACCCCCTAATTTTATCCATAAGAATTTGTTTTGCTGAATATGAGTTGATTCTCTTATAACTTGATACCAACAAATTATGATTACTAATTGAATTATTAAAGTTAGACAACCTACCCCTTGAAAAGAATTTATTCCATACTTACTTTCCAAATCCTTAATTTTTTGTTTTATATCATCTTTTACTTCATTGTTATCTTTATTACTTTTTAATTGATTGAAGTATACATTGAATTTTGGTTGTAATATTTGTCTTTTTTTATTACTAATTTCAAATTCAAATGATGCTATTAGCATAATAAGTTTTATTCCTAAAGTAACTAAAATGATTGCTAATCCATAATTATAGTTAAATTTAATTGCAGTAAATTCCATCAGCGCTAATAGGATTCTTTTGAAATAAAAAGCCGAAAAGATAAAAGTCAAAGTAATTAAAGTTATTTTAATTTTTTTATTCATTTAATTGCTCCGTCCAAATATTAAATCGCAAGCTAATAAGAGCTTGCGATTTAAGTATTTTTTTATTATAGGATTGTAGAAATATCCCAAAGAACAGATACCACGTCTACAAGTCTACCCGCTGGAATGAAAGTAAGGATAAGTTGTCCAAGGTCTAGGATTGCTCCGCCTAAGTCAGTCCAGGAAAAATCGCCGTCAAAAGAACGATAAATTACCCTTAACTTGTAAATAAGACTATCGATTAGTCTTTGTACCTCCCCGACAACTTTAAACTTCTTTGTGATTGCCCCTACTATTTGCTTAGCAACGCCTGCTTCCCCTGTTCCAGATACGAAGAAATTATAAAGCATTTTGAAAACCTCCTATTTTTTTTTGTGCGTGTTTTCCATTCCGCATATTTAAGTTACTATATTTTTTTCGTCATTTTTTTAATATTCACCAAAGTATGTGTTTAGTTTGTTGAAAGCACAGAATCCTTAGCTAAAGAATTATTTTCAATCTCATGTCAGTTGATAGATTATAAAATTGACGCCCACAATTCGCTCAACAAAATCTATAGGACACAACAACAAATACCTTCTTGGATTCACCTTCAATTTATTCATGAAATTGCATTGTTGTATAACACCCACTGAAACTTGGTGGTAGCTATTAATTCTTTATATTAGGCAAGCAAGAGAAGCACAGTATTTTTTAATGGGCATGTTACATCCTCCAAACCCCTTGTTTTATAAGGTCTAGCATTACGGAAATGGATGGTCGTTCATTCATCGTATCAATAGAGGCCGAAACCATATTCACCTACTGTATATTAAAATCGAACCATACTTCTCAAATTTAATACGTATCTTGTGTATCGTAACCGTCTCTAACCTAATCTATAGGCTATTTCACTGGTTTTCATGCTTGCTTCGATAATGTGGTCCATAACATCATCCAAACTTATTTAATGCTACAGAGGTTTTTCTTTTCCATGAATGGCACTCTACAATATGTCTACAAAATATAATGAAGTAGAAATTTGCAAAGAAGTATTTTGCAAATTATTTTTTATTAAGTTATACTTTGAACAGAGATTATGAACTTGATAACTGAATTAAAGGAGATGAGATAATGGCAATAACAATCGTAGTGGGAAACTTTAAAGGTGGCGTAGGAAAAACGAAGGTATCGGTCATGGCAAGTTGGGAGTTAGCTTTTGACCGCAATAAAAAGGTGTTGCTTGTCGATATGGATCCGCAAGGCAATGCAAGCACATTGATTGCGCGTTCCACAGGGGTCACTGAAATCAATACTAGTATTTTCGAAGGTTTCCAAAATGGTTCGTTAAAAGAGTGTATCGTAAAAATGACGGACAACCTACATGTGATTCCTGCACAAGTGTCCTTTAAAAACTTCCCGAAATTCTTATATACCAATGTAAAAGAAGAAATTGATCAGGTGTCTTATCTAAAGAAGCTTCTTGATCCAATTCGTAATGACTATGACTATATTTTCATTGATGTCCCTCCGACAATTAGTGACTTCTCTGATAACGCGATGATGGCTGCTGATTATGTATTAATTATCCTGCAAGCGCAAGAGCTGTCATTGGAAGGCGCTGAAACGTATATCAAGTATTTGCAATTCATGGCAGATAACTACGATGCAGATATCCAAGTCGCAGGTGTATTGCCTGTTTTGCTTCGTCCAGGTGGGCGTGTCGATATTTCTACACTAGAACGCGCAAGAGAGATGTTCGGCAGTGACAACGTCATGGAGAATGTCGTGAAGCACTTAGAGCGGCTGAAAGCATGGGATGTCACAGGAATTACGAATCACGATATGCATGACCGTAAAGCCCATCAAGTATTCTTAGACGTTATTGACGAGTTGGAAGCGAAGCTGTCTCAATTCGAGGAGGCCGGGAAGTATGAGTAATGAAAAAGGTGGATTAATTAAAAAGAAAAAGAAGCCAGCAATCATGCAACCGTCCGTTCCCGTGAAAAAGAACGATATGGATTTCGGCTATACAGAGCCACAAAATCAAGAAAAGCCCGTATCTGCTAAGTCTACAGTAAAACCTGAAACGATAAAGATTGCTCCACCTACACCACGTAAGATATTAGGTGTTGGGAAATCAAACAGTACTAAAAGTTTAAAAGTACCTACTTTGATTCACAGTGAACTGAATTTACTCGGATCCTTTATGGATGAGCATAAGACATACGTGATTCTTCAAAATTTGATTGATAGCTATGTAGAGAATGAGCTGACCGATCGCCAGCAGCGACAGTTTAACTTTATGGTAGAGGCTTTTTTTGAGGATAAATAACAAAAGAACACTTAACAAAAGTAGAAATTTCTACTTTCTCGAGATATCAAGACATAAAAAAGAACGCGTGTACCATGCGACACGAGTTAAGCGTTTCGTTATTATTTTGTATTCCCATTAGATGAATATGATACTCCCTTATCTTTTAGCGAAACCATTGTGGAAGTGATTAATAAAAATACTGAATTGGTTATTAAGTTTCCAGAGAGTAAAACTTCATGATGCACACCTCATTTCGAGGTGTTTTTTTGTATATACTACGATTCAAGTTTAGAATCTTCAAGAACTATTGTAAGATTATAGAAATAACTTAAAGGGGGTTTCATAATTGGATAATTCACAGTTCAACGCTCCATTTAAAGAAATTATAGAATTCTCAGGAAGGTTAGGTAAAATGGTTCAATCATTTGACTTCGCACTCCCCAAATTAAATTTCCCTGAAATCAAGCTACCAGAATTTACACTACCAGAGATTGATTTCGAGAATATAAAAGCAAGTATTGAACACAATTCTAAATTTGGGTGGACTTTAACTGGCCCTATGGGATTAGCCTTGTACTTTGATAAAGATTTGCGTGAAATGGATCAAGCTCAATTAGACGAGTATTTTTACCTTCTATACACAGAAAAAGACTTTGCGTTTTTCAACGAGATTAAAGAAGATTTAATCGGAAAGATTGAGCCGCATAGAAAAGAACTGTTAGAGGATTGTTTAGATAGTTTCCTATCGGACAAATACAAAATAGCGATTCCTACATTGATGACATTCATCGAAGGAGAAGTTACAGATATTTTAGATACGAGAGACTATGGTTGGAAGTTGAATGAATTGATGGAAAAGGCTACAACGAACGATGAGGAAAAATTTGATCAAATCGCTACATATTCAACATATTACTTCTTGCGTGAGGAATTGTACCGTTCTTGGAAATTTGGAGATGAAAGGCTAGAAATGATTAACCGACACTGGGTGCTTCACGGACGTGATAATCCTGAACTTTGGACAAAATATGATTGTCTTAGACTTATTAATGTTCTTTCTTCATTGCAATTTATTAAAGACGATATTGAATAATATGATGCGCCTACTCGAATTCGAGTAGGTATTTTTTGTGTCTTTTTTCTGGAAAATAATCAATTGCTCAATACAATCATTTTCAATGTAATATTTTTTAAAATGGACGGTGATTTTAATTTGAAAGAAAAAAACATCTGACCTTAAGAATTGGTATACAGGTATAGATACAGATGATGAAATTGAGTATGTATTAAAAGCTCAGAAAACTAGTACAGAATGGTCTGTAAAGCAAAAAAGAATATTCGGCAACTTTTTACTGATTTTGTCTGGATTAATTTTCATTATATCTATTGTGATTGCACTATGGAGTAATTTTTTACTAGCCGATTTTTTTATAACTCTTTTCTTTCCTACAACTTCTTTGTATATTTATTAAAAGGGTGGAAGGATTTTTCGCAACAAGTAAAAGAGTTACAGAGAATCACGTCACAGATATACTTCTTTTTAGAAAGTGAGAGAACTAGCAAGTATCAATTGCGCTTTATACAAGATGCCATTTATGTACACGGCAGAGTGCCTAATAACATCATTCCAAATACTTTATTCTACAAGCTAAGAAATAAGTTAGAGGAATTATTTGGAGTTATAAACAAATAGTTTATTCTATATAACCACCGTTATATGGACAATTTAAACAGCCTACTCAAATCAATGTTTGGGTAGGTCGTTTTTTATTGTTTTCGTCTATTTACTCGTCTATAATAAGAATTACATAAAACGTATGGTCATAGACAAAAAGGAGGAGTTATCATGAGTAGAATCATTGGCTATGCGCGTGTCAGTACCGAAGATCAAAATTTGGACCTTCAAAAGTTGTCCATTGAAAAGTATGCCAAAGAGCAAGAGATGGAACTGATCTTATATGTCGAGAAAATTTCAACTCGTAAAACAGATCGCACCGAATTAAATTATGCCCTTAAAGCTGCTGCTCCTGGCGATCGTTTTGTTGTCTACAAACTAGACAGGCTTGCTCGTAGTACCAAAGAGCTTTATCAATTAACAGACGAAATGGCAAAGCGTCAGGTGGATTTCGTTAGTATTCAGGATAGCTTTGATACAACTACTCCAACTGGACGTGCCATGTTCGGGATGCTTGCCGTCTTTGCCGAGTTCGAGCGTGATATTATTCAGCAGCGTACAAAAGCTGGATTGGAGGCTGCTCGTAAGCGCGGGCGCATTGGGGGACGCCCTGCCATAGATACCGATACCAAACGCCGTATTGTAAAGTTGTTTAACAGTGGCGAAAGTGCTTCAGATATTGCAAAAGAATATGGAATTGGACGTAGTACAGTCTATAAAATTTTGAACGAAGGAGGAATATGGTTGTAGCTAATGAAACCGTTGAGTCAAAAACAGTTAGAATAGTTAAAGAGAAAACACATTAAGATTGGGAGGTGTTTTATTTGCGAAAAGAAGTAGAATTTACGCAAGCAAAATTTATTATAACTAAAGATGAACTTGGTTATAGTGATGTTCTTGAAGATTTTTCCAAATCGAAATTTATTTATATTGTCACATACAATATCTCGAAAAATATTGAAACATTGTTAGATAAACTAAGAGATGTCCCAGGAGACACTAATATCAAGTTGTTCACAAATATCCCCAATAGATTTAACGGATATATAGCAGATTGGGCTTCAAAAAATGCGAAAAATCTAATAAATATTTATGTAACAAAATTAGATCCCAAAAAGTTCAATGAAAACTTTAAAAGTCAATTTGTGTTTAACAATCATGCAAAAATTATCATGACCAATAATATTGCTTACATCGGCTCAGCGAATTACTCATCGGAATCAGCAAATAATTTTGAAGCTGGTGTGATTATTGAAGACAAAGTAGCTATTCTTCAAATAAAGGATATTATAGATGAAGAAGTTGAAGGTAGTGCTGAACCATACTACGCTTATGATATATTTCCTTTGATTTTTCTCGCGCGCGAGCTAGAAGAAATCAGAACCATCCTCAATGAAAGTATTTGGGGCTTATGGGAAATCCGCGGGCATGAACAAGGCGAATATTATAAAGGTGGCAACATCTATATAGATACAAAAATTCTAGAAGCCTTTGAATGCTTTCAAGATGATTTAGACACTCTTGTATCAGAGCTGATTCAAGAGATTGAAAATAATACGTCTGATAAAGATTTAACATATGATAAAGAAGAACTCATTGAACGACTGGATAACCTTAAGGAGTTTATTTGCAAATATGAGATAGATTCAGAAGTCATTGAGTTTATCGAGTATGACGAAGACAGTTATATAAATAACTTAATACAAGAGAATGCAATTTATATGACCGAAGATGTTTTAGATGACTATGTACAAGATTTTATCCAACAAGCTTTTGAAATTAAAGAAGAGCTAGCTACTAATGCACGGGAAGCGTTTATCGCTTTTGATTCATTCTTAACGCAAGCCACTCAAACGGTGATGGATAGGGTAGATGATTTACGTGGAATAATTAATGAACGAATTGATAATACGTGAAGGATTTGCTAAGAATACCATAACAATTAAACAAGCCTTCTCTTCATACGAAGAGAAGGTATCTCACTTTCTGAAAGAACTTAAACCTAATTATCTTCCAGCAATTATAATAGGAGTTTTTTCAGCTATGTAACAGGAATCAATTGATCAAATTCTGACATTTGCACATCATACAGCTTCCTGTTATCTGTTTTCAATTCAATATGCGCTATTTGATAGAACTTCCTGACATTTTTGCGTGGCAATATTCCTCTATCTACAACTAACTTACAAAAATCCAACAGGCGATGATGCGTAATTAAAACAGGCTCTTGAGAATCATCTCCGTCAATGAAAATATGTAAAGGTACTTCTCGAATCACTTCTTCAATTGAATAATCGTTACTGCAAATAAATCCTGCATTCAGTAAATAGGCAGCTGCTAAAGAAGCTATTTCACCCGTACCGGCACTTCCTGCTTTGTCTCTACGGGTATCCACTTCAATTAAAGTTGCTTGTACCTCGGATAACATCAACCTATAGTCCTCGTAAATATCCTGAAAAGCCTGAAGAGGTTTAAATAATACCCACTTATTCGCCTGACATTTTTCATCAACAAATTTTTGGCCTGCAATACTTAATTCTTGATAAACTTCCTCATGTATATAAACCGATTCATACACTTGCTCAATGATGGTTTGAAAATCATCTTTTGATTTCAACTGTTCAATATAGAAAATAATATTGGCATCGATAAAGCAAATGGAGGGTATCGGCAATGTACTATTCCGCAATTTTCATCCCTCCATTAGACCTCATCCAACTCATCCCAAAGTTGATCGATGTCTCTCTTACCTACCGATTTTTCAAAGTATTCTTCGGATAGATCGGGATTTAAGCGTGTGAGTTTTTTCGCTGCATCTAAGTTAGAAAGTTCTCCCTTTACCACTTTATCTTTTACAAGTTGCTGGTATTGTGTGAATTGAATACGTTTGGGAGGAGAATCTAATATCGACTCACCTATTTGTTCATGACGAAGTTCAGCAAGTTCCCGCTCTGTTAGCGATGCCAACGTAGAAACTGGCGTTAAATTAAGCTCATTCAATCTCCTCACTACACTTACGTACGGTACTTTGAATATATCGGCCAGTTTAAATACTTGCAGTTCTAGTGACTGTTCGCGGATAATCTCAAAGTAAGAAACAAACACCTCTTGATTCATCAGAATAGATGCAGCAAAATAATCACCTGCACGTTCCAGCTCTTCATTCGATTGAATTTGAATTGCATACTGCTTCAAATCCTCAGATTCCAAGATGGCATGGAACCATTCGTGTGCCAATGTGAAATTTTGCGTACGAATGGTATCTAATTGATTAATTACGATTTTGGGTGGTACCGTTTCGTCCTTATGTTTAAAAAACATCCCATTTAAAATCCGATCTTCGCCATCCATTTTAGGAATGCTTAGGTAGATCACTTCAATTCCTTGTCTTGCAATCACCTCATCCAACACATCTGCTAACATGAGGGATGTCTTAGGCGATACATATTTTTTATAGTAATCGTCTGCTAAACGTTCGACTTCTTGCATACAACTATTCATTTTCCAACATCTCCTTCCTGCTTTTATTTGAAGCTTTCGTACTCATTTAAAAGCAAGGCAATCTGCTGAATTTGATGCTTATTTGCGGTAGAGAGTTCCGTGCCTCCACGCGGAATGACACTATAGCCTGCAAATAACTCCTTATCCGATAATCCTAATAATGATGCCCGTGGAATTTTAGTGATTTCTGCAAACTGTGTGAGACGCTCAGATGTAATGCGACGATCCCCTTTTAAAAGCGCGCGTAAAAGTGCTTCGCTTATACCCATCAATTGCGCCAATTTTGTTTTCGTCATATGATTTTCTTCCATCCATTGATTCAGTAATGATGCCGTATGTTTAAAATCCATCTCCATCACCTCATTACTAGTATATCACAATTCGCACAAAATATACGTGATGCGAAACCAATTGTGCGATTTAATTTATCTCCCTAAGCAGACGGTTGCTGAAAAAAGTATATATATATACTTTGCAAAAGTAGAAATTTCTACTTTTGAAGGATATATAGATTCATACTTAATTACACTAATAAAATGTTATACTATACAAAAAACAGGGGGGTAATGAAATTGCATTTACCGACATTTATCCATTCATTTTTTGAATTAATAAAACTCCAAAAGATTGAAATTTACAACGAATTTTCGTTGCAACATGAGCACGGCTTGTATCTACGCAATCATTTAGATAGTTCTTTCAAAATTCAATTTGAACGCAACATCAAATTCTTTGGTATCACAGAGAAATTAATTAAAAAAGAATTAGATATTGTCATCTACAACTCTGCAACCCATGAAAAATATGCAATCGAACTTAAATTCCCAAAGAACGGTCAACATCCAGAAACAATGTTTAACTTTGCAAAGGACATTAAATTCATGGAACAAATAAAAAATCACGGTTTTACTCACACTTATGCTATCACATTTGCAGAAGACAAATTATTTTATAGTGGAATAAATATTGCTGGTATTTATGAATATTTTCGTTCAGATACCCCCCTACATGGAGAGATTACTAAACCCACAGGAAAACGAGATGAACAATTTTATATAAATGGCTCTTATACAATTCAATGGAATTATTTAGTAGGTTCATCAAAATACTATTTACTTGAGATTTAATGATAAAAGCACGAGTACCGCAAGTAGTCAAGCTTTTTTCATAACTTCAACCTCCCATCTGTTTTAAAAGCCTCATCATCAAAACCCATGTAGCTGACTTACCGATACCACCTTTTGCTCCTCCTCCATTGAAATACCACATCGAACGTAGTACACTCAGTCCACAGATAATCAAACACCACAACCGATATTGAGCATGAAATCATACCAGCTATTAAAATAAACAAGTAATTGGACAAGTACACCCATTACAGTACTTGTGTCACGATACTCACTTGACTCCAATTTCCCAAAGATCCCAAACCATCAAACCGGTACAATCAGAAGATATATTGGGATCCATGCCTACAAATTAATACGGATAACCATCAAATTGCCTCATCATTTCATAAAAGACTTGGAAATTGGCTGAGGCATCCGCTACATCAATCACTTGTACGTCACGCATCGTACCTACATAACATTTCACATGTTCCACCTAAGCAGGATCCCCACTCGATCAACCTATTTTTTTGCTTCTTGCTAAGAAAATACATTGACCAGTTCTTGATGAATCTTACCTTAATTAATAAAGGAAATTATTATCCAAGTTAAATATAAAACATGAAAATTTATCAAAGAAGAAAGTCGATAATTTAATCGAAACACTTTCTACTTTTGCTAAGTAGTTGTATTGATTGAATATGCCTAAACAAATTAAAGGTCCTCGCCCAGCAAGCTGGACTGTGGAACGCCTCCCGCTGTGGGCTCTGCGCCCCTTCAATACCCATTCTAAAAATCCATATACATTTAATAGGAGTCTATCAACTACCCTTAGAAAGACGAAATTAGAAATATGTAAGGCAGACTGGAGTATTAATTTATCCTGAGCTATCGAGCGACGAGAGTGCAGGGCCATACTTGTCGGGTAGTACTTTTAAGAGGCTTAGTTTTTGGATAAGTTCCTGATAGCCTGCGATTGGCTCAAGTACATTTACATGTGCTTCGATGATTTGGTGTACATAAGTTGTATATGTATCCTTTTGCGTTCTTAAAAGATCGATGGTATAGGTAATGAACAGCTGCACGGTTGTCCAACCTGTTTTACTAGCACGACCTTTTCCAATGACAGTTTTGATTAGTTTAGTAGAACTATTCAGCAACACATTCAATGTACTTTGAGGGATACCGATTGCTTCGCACATCTCTTTTTGAGTAAGCCAAATAAACGGCTCTGTCGTCTGTTTCTGAGCCGTAATGTATTCAATGATGTCATCCTCCCATTCGTCGTAATGGCTGCGCTGACGATCTTCCCTTGCCTTCTTGAACTTATACCAGCATCTATGTCCGAGTGATACCTTGTAAGACGCACCATTTTTTACGTGGAGGGCTAATAACGCTTCTACATATTCCTTGCTCGGTCCATGGTATTTTCCTGAATATGCTGACTGCAAGATTGTATGTAAATCGGATGCATTCAGGGGGGCTTCCAGACGGGCGTTAAACTCGTCTAAAAAGTTCTCCGTTCGCTCTATATCCCATCCTTCGCTATAACCGATTAAAGCAAGAGTGAACAACGTATTATTGCGTCCCAACTTTCCTTTCTCTCCGTTAATATTCACGGTATGGACGAGCGCATCGAACCAATCACTTTCTAAAACGCTGCTTGCCAGCCGTTGCGTTGCCAGGACAAATAAGGGACGGTCTTTGTTGTCATCTTGACGCATCGACCAATCAATGAGGGATCCAACAGCATACACATTATCAAGACCCGCATAAACGATGTTTGTCGCATTCGGTAAACGGAAGAATCCGAAGTCATTGCAAAAAACGTCTGCCTCTACTGCTTGCAGACTTTGCTTTAAATTATCACTAATACGCTTGGCCACTTTCAAGCCACGGAAATCATTTTTAGGCGAAATAAAGAACGGCTGCTGCAAAGCAAAGTACAGCTGATAGCCTCGTGTTGATTCAACAATAAGTGTCGGTAATCCGATAGAATTGTCCATGCACGTTAAGAGCAGTTCGTTTACTGTGTACTTTTTTGTGTCAATATCTACGACAAATGTGTTGATTTGCTGTAAATTTCGTTCTTCAAAGCCATGGATATACTGACGGTTTTCGTCTATGTAGCCAAATGTGCGGTAAACATTTGGCGTGAAGTGCGTCAATGTTTGAGCATCTTCCAACAATGTTTCTTTTGACGTGACGATATAGCCACGTACACCGTTTGCTGTGAAGTGAGCTTTGTCACGCACGACAAAGACAGCGCCTTTTCTATGTACGCGATCTTGCTTTTCTGCCGTAACACGAGTCGGTAAACTCACCTTGGACTGTTTTGTTTTAAAAGTCGTGATTCCCTCATGAAGCAACACATTATATATTTGAGCCAGCTCTTCCTCTGACTTTTTCTCTGAAAATGCACAAATAGCCACGGACAAATACTCCCCCTCTATCGGTGAGCGTCCATAGCTATCTCGTTAAAAGGCGCACTTAAGAAAAGCACTTACGCAAAATTTCAATGCAAGTGTATTGAAATAAAGGTCTGCCATTGCTATAATCAACATAATCTAAAATTAGCTTATGGCGTGTTACCAGCACACCATGAAGTGATTATAGCAATATTTTAACGACGATAAGTCAGTTACCAGCTAACTTATGGACGCTCTGTTTATTCAGTTATAGTTCAATTTTAGTCAGTTACCAGCTAACTTTTTGGATACTCACTTATTTCGTTGTTAAAACAATCTGAGTCATTCCTTGTCCGCCAAAAGACAATTAGGAATGGCTTTTTTATTTTGTCTACTGCTTGATTACTACTAACTTAAACACATACAAATAGACTTGTAAACTCATAAATAATCCATATTAGACAGCAGCTTTGTCGAATTTGCCGATTTCCACTTTTGCGAGTAAGTTGGAGTTGGGTAGAAATTGCAAACTTCTACTTTTCCACCTATGCTAAGTAGAAGCGAATTTTGAGTTGATAGAATTAATGTAAAAAAGGCCCGAATGCGTACTCGCATTAGGCTTTCGATGATATTCAAGAAATTGAATGTATATTTCAAAAGTAGAAATTTCTACTTTTGTTAAGTAGATGTGTTTACTGCCAAAGTGGAAAAGTGGAAATTTCTACTTATGTGAGGAAGTTGGAGTTATATTACATTTTTGTTACAAACGAAATAGAGAGGCCAAGATCTTCGTTTGGGGGTTTGGAGAGGTTTTAAGCTCTTCAAAATATTGATTGGTCAAACGAACAGTTTGAAGCATTTTTATTTAATCCAATCTCTAATTTCCTTAATTGCATTATAGGTTTTTGCCCATCCGCTATTATCTTCTAAATACTGAAGACCCCCCATAGTCACTTTAGTGTGTGTTAAATGGGTGTAGATAACTTTATTTCCAATACCACCTCTTTGGACAATTGCATTTTCAATCAAATTACCCGATGCCATCATTTCAAGAACTTCTCCGAATTGTTCTAGAGTTACATCATAATTTTTAAATGATGGTTCATTTCCCTTATCGATTTCCTTTAAGATGCTATAAATCAATTTCCCTTTATTCAACCTCTCCCTCTCCTTTCGATTCCTTTTAGCAAAATAAGATTCTTATTACACCAGGTTCAACTTCCACTAATAGACTAGTAATCTAATTCAGTTCTCAAGGACTTCTCAAAGTTGGTATCAACAAAGTTGCGAATAAATCGGTCTTTCTCTATATGATTTTCTTCTGATTTACGAAACCATCTTTTTATTAGTCGTTTTTCATCCGGCTCTAGTTGCCACAAAGCTTCGGCTTCTTCTCTGAGTTTGATTTTAACCCTATGGACAGTAAGAAATTCTGTAGTATACTTGCTTCTATTTACTTCCTTCAGTTCACGATTCTCTTCGGTTACGGAGGCCAACTGCTGTTGAAATCCAGCCAGCATTTCTTTCATCGATATCACGGCACTATTGACGTCCTGAACGTTACGCACAAGGTCATCCTGTTGGTCTAAGTATCGTTGCAGCTTCTCCAATTCTCTTGTTTCATCGGGTTTAACCACCGATACAGAAACGGACGGTGCTTCATTCCCCGTATCATTAGAAGATCGGTGACCAGCAACAACAACAGTAGCAGCTGCGACCCGATTCATCTTGGCAACCTCAATCAAATGTTTCATCTGAGATAGTGCATGTAAATCTTCACTTGTGAAATCTCTGTTCTTTCCATCGGTACGCTGAAAGACGAATCCTTGCTTTTCTAATTCAAGACAGTACTTGCGTATCGTAACGGTCTCTAACCCCAATCTACTGGCTATATCACTAGTTTTCATGCTTGCTTCGATAACGTTGTCCATAACATCACCCCAATGACTTTATTCAACGTTAGAATGAGGAAAACCTTCCTGCATACGTCTTATTTACATTTAAAAGTGTAGAAATTTGGAATGTTGAATTGATCCAATCTTTATACTGAGGCTTGGACAAAAATCAATAGAATGAAAAAATCACGTGAAGCCAAGTTGTAAGAACTTTGGTTTCACGCTGTTTTGAATTTCGGGATATTAATGATTACACATTATTTTTACTTATGTTCCAGCCTTGTGTTTACTTATTAAGTAATAAGCTATATTTTCCGCATTAATTATAGTCATGTGAACAGAGTATTAAATAGCAAGTTGAAGGTTACGGTTCTATTTGTGATTAATAAACTTGATTTGAGAAACGCGTTGAAACAAGCAGCAAATAACCTAAATAATTTTTAATAAACCGTATTAATTTGTAATTATTATCTTAGGTGGAAGTGTGAAAATTTTTCAACTTCAACATTCCTATTAAACCCTTTTAAATGAATTTATTTGAGATTAATAAACCTGATTTGAATTTTTAATACACACTATTCGAATGATTGATTCGGTGATACTAGTTTAAAAAGAGAATAGGCGTTATAGTTTATCACTAATTAATGCACAAGGATAAACAATGTTGTCATAATAGCTTCGCAAGAAATAGGAGCTAAGTATAGTGATTAATCATATGCAGGGACTCATAATAGTAATTTATGTGTTATCTATGCTGGTTGCTCTGCTACCTTAGCCGCCGAAAGATTCTCTTCCGTCACCGTTGCTAGCTGCTGTTGAAATCCAGCCAGCATTTCTTTCATCGATTTCACGGCATTATTGACGTCCTGAACGTTACGGATAAGGTCGTCCTGCTGGTCTAAGTAGCGTTGTACCTTTCCAAATCCCTTGTTTCATCAGGTTTAACCACCGATACGGAAACGGACGGAGGTTCATTCCTCCTATCATTAGAAGATCCGTGACCAGCAACAACAACGGTAGCAGCTGCAACCCGATTCATCTTGGCAACCTCAATTAAATGTTTCATCTGAGATAGTGCATGTAAGTCTTACTTTTGAAATCTCTGTTCTTTCCATCGGTACGCTGAAAGACGAATCCTTGCTTTTCTAATTCAAGACAGCACTTGCGTATCGTAACGGTCTCTAACCCCAACCGGC
The DNA here is from genome assembly GCF_033253735.1 of Sporosarcina saromensis. Taxonomy (NCBI): domain Bacteria; kingdom Bacillati; phylum Bacillota; class Bacilli; order Caryophanales; family Caryophanaceae; genus Sporosarcina; species Sporosarcina saromensis. The sequence continues at coordinate 16,415 of NZ_JAUBDI010000028.1, forward strand.
TGGCTATTTCACTAGTTTTCATGCTTGCTTCGATAACGTTGTCCATAACATCACCCCAATGACTTATTCAACGCTATAAAGAAAAAAACCTTCTTGCGTACGTCTTATTCAAATTCAAAAGTTTAAATACTCTGATCTTTTAATTGAGTGAAATTTAAAACTGAGGATAGGTAAAGACTTAAAGAATGACCTGGGGGCGATTCGTTACCTACACGACATGATTCCAAACATCAAATATGAGCTCTCCGACAACAACATGCTGAAAGAAGCTTATTCAATTACATTGGACAAGACACCCGCGGTAAAAGGCAAAAGGGCTTGGACAGAGCGTGAATATAATGCAATGCAGGGGGGTTTTAGGGGGATGGCGGAAAAAGCTGGTAGAGGGGCCAGGACAGCGTCTGACGTGCACGACGTGATGGAAAACAAAATCTAGGATCTCCCAAGAGGTAAACGCCTGTTTATTCGCCCCGACGAGAAAACACATGCAGCGGTAAATCGCGTCGAAAAGTTCATGCAAAACAACCGGATGCAGTTTGAGACAATTGAGGGTCAAGAAATTCGGATGTACCAGGAATTACCTAACACCTTAACGTATCATGTACTACGCTCTAACTACGCTCAAAACCAGGTGCAATGAGGAAAGAGTTTTCTAAATTACAGGCTACAGAAATTGTCACACGGGAAGTTGGCCATGAAAGAGTAGAAGTAATAGATTTTTATTTGGCCGGAATGATAGGTAAGGAGATTTAATCCATTATCTCGAGGTGCTTTAATCAAGATTATCTGTAAATCGGGCTTTAGGGGCTGGCTTGGTCTTAGTTAAGGACAGCCCCCCATGACACGTCGCCTTTCGGTTAAACGATACACTATATAATGTTAATGGAAGAGCCCTTCCATCTTAGATAAATTCACATCAGATATAGGCTTCATACAATTAAAATTTGTATGTATGGGTTTAGTGTTTTTAATGCTGTAATACAAAACTACCAAAACCGAACCTTTTTTCAATTTTATCTCCGCACTACATTTCCTTAAAACATTCATTTTCTTTCCTACAGTAACCACCGTTAATATAACATTTGGTTTGTTCTATCAGATTTAAAACGAATATGTCGACGGGATTATCAGGATGATCGTCGGGATTATAGTATCGCCCTCTTGTAGAATGGAAAGCAGTTGAAGAAATTAGGTCGATCTGCTGTTGTACCGGTATATTTCTCAGAATAGATTATATCGCAGCACTCTTTTTCCAACAACTGAATTTGCGCTTTTAAATCCTGATGAGCGGTACTGACTCGAGCATATCCGTATTTCATATTTCAAACCATCCTTTTTAGGTATCAAATATGACGCTAAGTAATGACACCTGCTGGTGATTTAATGTTATAGGTTCGTTAAAGCAGTGTCAACACTCTTGAGTTTTGACAACAATATAGTATAAAAAAGTTAGAAAAAGAATTGTCCTTCTTGTTCAACTAAATCCCCAAGAGTCAGAGAATTTATTTGATTTACCACCAGCTGTCTTTTGATGTTGGAATTGGGACAATGTCATAACTAAAAAACATCTCTCCAATTTTGGATAGATGTTTCTTCAAGTAGACAATATGAATGGGTAATAATTGCTTAAATGGCACTATATATATTGGATAAACTATGAATATTTGAAAATGAAAAGGGCATAATTAAAGTATGGGTTTACTTTTCTATTGAGTTAATAGAAATAGTTACTCATTCTTTAGGATTTGGTAGGATGAGTTTTAAAACCGTGCTATTATGAAAGTGGCGTAAGCGGGCAAGCACGTTTACGACTCCTTGACGGCTGGCAAGCTGAAAGGGGGTGCCGTCAATGCAACGCAAACACAACGGGCAAATCACGCGTAAAGAGTACCGCGAAGAAAAGGCGAGACAAAGCCGAAAAGGACTGATCATCCTTCAGGCTGCATACTACTTAGGTAGGCTGCTTATCGCTTTAGTATTCAAGGCAATCGAGTTCTTTAAGAACTGACGCACTGGGCCATCCTACGGGGTGGCTTTTTGTCATTTTAGACACAAAAATAGACGGCCGATGATCAGTCAGCCGTCCTCCGTCTCTGCAACATAGAAAATACACAACGGGCGTATTTAATATGTGTTACCACCTTCAATTTAATACAGGAAAAGTTGGTTGTCAAGACCAAACCCGTACTAATAAGTGGGCAAGCACGCTTTATCTTATGCTGATAACCAACTAAATACCACAAATTACAAAATTGAAGATACTTATAGAATCCCCTATTTTTCGTTATATAATCATGTTTTACAAATTTTCACTTCCACATCTTTATAAAAGATAAAATGGATTCGGAAACAGTGTTTGCACTATCCTTACTTTCCTCGTAATTGCAGTTTAATAGCATAGCCCACGATATTTTTTCATCAATGTATTGCTACACCCTTTTCATCTCGTTCAAGCGATGTTCATCCAATTCCATTTTCAAGAGCTCTTGAAAGTAATTATTGACGAAATCTGAATTAAGCAGACGCGTGAAAAGCTACTTTAAGTTAGAATCTATAAAGTTTATAGCTACTTCAAATCCTAAGCTCCAAAGCACTTCTATTGTTTCATAGAGCGATATCCTTTCCATCAAGGTAAAAGTTTTTCTTTTATCTATAACTTTCCTTTTATTTTCAGGAATTATTATTCCTAATACAACTTTTAATTTATAAGGTACATCGAAATCAATAAGAGTTAAATTTTGTTTTTCTATTTCCTTGTTTATAAAGTTTTGGACATTAATTCTGTCATGAATATACAAACGTGCTGAAGCTTTCGCCTGAGCTAAAAGATGATTGGTTTGGCTGGCGTTTGTCTTTTTTTTATATGTATAAAATGGATTGTATCTCCTTCTTGCTTAAAAACATCGGCTAACTCAATATTACTTTGAGAGCTTATGCTTGACCGTTTTAAGATTTCTTCTGTAGGTTTATATTTTGTACAATCTAAACCTATCGTGTTGGTTTTTAGAATGAGATTCTCGTTATATTTATTCTCATCCTTATGAATTTTAACATCGTAATCTATATAATTTATGACTGGAGTAATTGGTACTTTATCTATTGTCTCAGTAATTTGTTTATAAAAATCATCATTTAGACTATACCAAGTGCCTTCGGACAAAATATATCTAACACCAGCAGTAGTCTTTTCGAAACATAAAGAATTATAAAGGCTAACAAATTGATCGTTCTCGGAGTTCTCACTTTTACAATTTATTCTAGTGTTTCTCAATTTCTTCATTATTTCATCTTGCGAAGGATGTTTAGATATTTTCAATTTTACCTTTTCGAATATTTCAATGAGCTCCAATTCCTTGTATACCGATGTAGTTGGCATGCCTATACCAGTGATATGAAAACCTTTAAGATTTTCATATGGGATATCGCAATTAGGAACAAGAGATAAATTTCGCATCTTGTTATGGTCGATTTTTGCCCCCGAGAAAATGATTTCCAATTTTTTTTGAAACTCTTCATTTAATTTTTTCAAAACGTGAGAATCTGAAACAATATTAACTGTATCTAAAATTTTAAACCTTGGTTCTTTTATACCGTGTGAAAAATAGGCTTTCAAAATTTCTTCTAGTAAAGATAATAAATGTTTCCTAATATCCAATTTACCATTTATCCTTAGTCCCGATCTTCCTCCTATATCCAAGCTCCTATTTAAAAGTTGGGTGTTTCCGTTAAAGCCTTTAATGGTACTAGGCTCGAACGAAGGCATAATTTTAAAATCGTTCAATAATCTCATAGATTGTTTATTTATCTTAGTTTGTTTTTCGTCAAATGATTGAATCTTGATAAACTTAATACGACTTGAATCAACTATCTGTTTTGACGTGATTAGTCCAAAATCATTTATCACTAACTTTTCTTCCAATATACCGTTCATCCTACCAAATGTGACAGCTACCGTATTATTAACCTCCTTTAATCTTAAAAACAAGATTGCTGACCAGTCTTTACGGATTTCAAAATCTAATGATTCTTTTTGAACAATTACATTATTCAAGAGATCCAACCAATCTGGGGAAGCTATTTTTTTTTCTAGGATCACTACTTTTCCAGCTTCTATCTCCAATGAATCGGTTTGGATAAACATCTTTTTGTTCAACTGCTTATTGTGAATTACGTTTGCTTGATCAGTAATGTAATTGTTGAAAGGTAACTTTTTTTCAAGTAAATATATAGTGAAGTTATTAACTAATGTATTCATTTGCTCATAACTCCTTTCAAATATTGAACATAAACTTTTTCGAAAACACTTTAATAACAATGCATACAACGTTTTTTTTTGAATTTTAATGTCACTATTAATAAAGAAATAAAAAAACATAAGCTATAAAAGCTTTAAATTATAAATCGTTGCATTTATAGTGGATACGGGTACAATTAATTCTATGAATTAATTGTACCCGTATCCACTGAAAGAGAATAAGTTAAAAAAAACACTATTCTCAATAAAATTTTACTGAAAAATAAAAAAGAGTCAATATTATTCACTGTGGGATGAAAAGACTTCTTGGGATCAGCCATTGATTCGTCTCTTCGTTTTGAAAGTGCTAGTAATTAAGCATGCAAATCGTCATTTACTAACACGCTCACTTCTTTGGTTCGCCTCCTATTAACTGTAACTGTAATTTTTTCATCATTCCAACATAAAACGGATTCAATAGTATATCAATAGCTCATATATTCATCGTTATGATAATAGATTCAAAGTCATGTACCTGCTTAGGATTGTAGTTATTAGTTTTAATTTAAAATCAAGTACTAGATGAAACAGTAGTATTATTTAGATTTGTGTTCCTATTATTAGGTAATTGACGCTTAAAACAGATTAAATTCTCAGATCCAATTGCTAGAATTTCGGAGTATCAGCGCTCTTAAGACTTTTCAATATTCCCAATATAAAGTCAGCATCAAATTGGCGACTGCTCCCTACGTCGATTTCGCCTTGCAATATATTTTTGGGTTATCTTTTATATTCCAAATATATTAGGGGTGTTACCGATTTCTATTAATAGTGACCAATTGTAGACACCATGCTGCGTAGACTCTTACTATACAAGCTACTAGTGTCCTTGAAAACAAGCTTTAAATATGGTGTCTACTATTAGAGACCATGTGCTATTACATCCAAATTTTAGAGTTAAACTTATCTCCAATTATGAATTATTAAGTGTAAATATAGAGTTTAAATGTTTTTTTAGATCGCGTTGATATATTTACTGTTAATTTTATTGTTTTCATCTTCCATAGAGACTATGAAAAAACGCTCCATAATAGTATTTGTGCGACATTTACTTAATGGTCTCTACTATTAGAGTCCATTAATAGAGACTATGAGAATACGTTCTTCTGTCATTAGTCAGAAACTCTTATAGGAAGGGGCACGCGGCTACATTGATACTCTGTCAAGAAATTGGGCACATTGAATTGAGTTTCGTAGCTAATTGTTCTGTATATCTACAAGAGTTTGATTTGCTTCTCATGGTATGCTTTAGGCGATACTCTTTATTTGTGAGCTCCTGCAATTCGAGTTTGTGTAATTCTCTTTTCTCTTTTTACAAAGTCCCTAATAACCATTTACTTTCAACTGTAAGGTTATTGGATATTGCATTAAAAATATCGTCTTTGTCTATTGAATCATTCAAGTAATAACCTCCTTTCTATTTGGTTTTTGTATTGTAGCAATAGTCGCAGCAATTACTTCAGCAGAAATTGTCGCAGTTACTTCCGTAGTGCTTATAAATAAAATTTTATAATTTAAAAACAGAAAGTTCTAATGTTTAATTCTGTTTTAAAACACCGATATAACAGTCTTTGATACTTCCGCAATAACTGCCGCATATATTGCGGTGTCATGCCGCATTTACTGTTGCACAAACAAGATGGGTGAGGCGTTTACGTTCTAGTGCTAATAATAGATTTTAAATCGTGTTCCTGTGGCTGGATTATTATTACTAGTACTAATTCACAATTGAGTACTCTATGAAAGTTTTCTCGCTTAATTGTAGAATTAATTCTCAGACTTGCCGCTAGAAATCAGAATTATTACTTGTCATTAAATGATCTTGCAGTGTTCTTGAATATCGAGTATTTGTCTAAACGGCATTACCGTAATATTAATTGCAGTTACATATATAAACCAGCAGCACTAGATATACAAGGAGCTTCTTTGACTCGATCTTACGCGTAATTGGCATTAAAGATTTACATGTTTATGGAGCATGATTAGAAACGAACAAAACCTGTTTCTGCACATTCTCGATTACCCCCCAGTTCAAGATTCTCGTTCACCCCCTTAAAACATGTCTTATGGAGGGAGACCGAGAGGGGGGAGAACTGTTCACCCTAAGGAATGTACTTTTAGGTATTGATATAACAGCATTTTTAAAAAGAGGAGAAGTGAGACTACATATACTTAGGAGAAGTTGTAAATGATCTATTTCTGCGCATTTTCAACGCATGAGGGTTTTTGTATGATTTCATGTTTACTACAAACATAGAACTAGTTTATTTCAGGTTTTTTACTGGGGGAATATGTAGTTATTTCAAGTTGTCGACTGAAATCTGGTTGCTGAGATTTAATAAATATGGTAGTCTAATATCGCTTTACAATTCCAAATTACATATATCTAAAAACAGGAGCACCCTGAATAGTAACGGAAGTGTTTTTCACTTGCCGATTATTTATGGGTGCTCTTTTTGTTTTTTAAAAGGAGGATGAGCTATGGAATATGACAAACCATTAATGACCTATACGAAAGACAAAAAAGGAAGACCGGGAATTCATATTTACAAAGAAGACCTTGAATTACTAAAACAAATCTATATCCATCGTACGATGCGTGCAGTATCAATTCACGAACTATTAAAGGTGATCTATAAAGGTGAGAGGACAACGAAAGCTATTTCAAAGAGGTTAGCCAAGCTAACCGATTCCGGTGTATTGATTCAAATGAAGCACCGCGCCATTAATAATCTCCATATTTTCTATTACAAGCTAGGTACTCGTGGTTATGAAGTGTTGGGGAAATTAGCATCACAAGGAACAGAGGAACAATATAGCCCCGATATATCGATAACGAGTACAACTATCCCTGCCACTCACACAGCTGCTACATCAACCATTGCAAATCGGGTTTATTTATCGTGTTCCGCCAAAAATTTGTTAAAAGGATTTCAGCACTGGAGAGGTAGTCAGCATCCGCTATTCCTCAATAGAATGGGTGAGGAATCCTATGCAGAAATTGTTCCTGATTGGGTGTTTGAATACGAGGACACAATAGTTTGTGTAGAGGTAGATACGGGTTATCAAAGACGTCACGTCATTGCTGATAAGTACAAGCGTTATATTGAGCTATCCCAAAAAGAAGAGACGCAAGGAAAGAAAATAGTTGTTGTATTTTCGGTTGTAGACGAATCTGTTGATCCGACTTTTACATACAACCGCGACAGAAGAATTGCTAAGTTAAAGGAATACGCCCCACCAATTCATGAATGGGGAATAATGAACAATGAGTTAAATATTCATTTTTATGCTGTAAGTGCCTTTCGCACACCGCCACTTATTGTAGAAATTCTTTCAGGGTTCTTGCCGATAAAACGTGAAGAGCGTTATAAACTTGCTGAAGATTGGTCGCGCAAAGTACAAAAAGTATACGGGGAACGTATAAGGTTGTCTCAACTCTCGAATGATGAAGTATTTAATCCGCGTAGAGAAAGGTTCGTAGATTGTGAGTGTGTCTTCCGTATGCAAAATATGAATAGCGGCAGCGAGAAAACATTTGCATTTCTGTACGGGGAAGAGGGTTCTGTCTTTACGTACCAATTAGTTAGAGCAAATGCAATGAGATTAGGGCAATTAACTGAACATACTGAGTTACCGAATCCCGAATTGCTAATATGTTATGACGCAATAGAAAATGTGAACCACAACCATTATGGAGTAAGTTTTACGCTACCGGTCAAGGAGGCTACTTACGGTCAGTGGATCCAAGCGGAAATGAATAAAGAGCTGCCGCCACAAGTTAAGTCGATTGTTTCGGAATTCACCAAAGCAAATGTGGATTTATTTAAATAACATACCTAAATAGAACACTAATTCGATTGACCCATATAAACCAATGCCGCATCTTGAAGTTAATGTTTTTTATGCGGCATTGCATATTTAGGAAGATAAAACCAATCTAGAATGACGTGAATATCAGCAGAAATAACTTCCTACACCCTTCAAATGGACGTCTAAGGCCCATCTATATAATACAGATAGCTGTGATTATCATCAGGAACGATCATACACTCCCGAACAGTCAAAAGGGCAGCTTAATCGTCATTCATTGGTTGTAAAACCGATTAAGCCCCTGAAAAACTCATACAATTGCTGTTTTCTATTTGTCCATTATTGAGTCTAATACTCTATCCGAGTAAGGTTGTATCTCAATTGATATAAAAGAGCTTGCTACACGTTTCTTCATCCTATAATGATAATTTTTATACCCTATGAAACCTTTATCAAATGGATATGTATAGTCACTCACTGGCTCCATTTTCTCTACTGTTACATAGAAATTTTCGAAATCAAAGTCACTATCTATCATGAACACTAACTCTTTTAACATCTTTTTATATTGAGGATCAAGAATATTTTCTTCTTCTATAGATATATAGATACTACTTAATGTATCTGCAAAAAAACCGTTTGTGAACTCACCTTCTGGACGATGATGAAGTATTATAAATCCAAAGGATTCCCTAAAATCATAGCTAAAAGATTGGTGATCCATTACTTTTTCGCCTTCTTCAATTCTACCGATAAGAGGCGATGTTTTAAGATAACTCTTGAAAGGTTCAATTGATAATAAACGGTTAGCTTCTTTTATTTCTTCTTCGTATGCTTTCAACTCCAAAAACTTCTTATCTTCTTTACTTTGGCAACCACCAAGAATATGCAATGCCAAGAAGATGGAACTTGTTAACATCATTTGTTGCAAAAATTTATAATTCGGCATTTTCAATATCGACTCACTTTAATAAAATTTCATTTGAAAGCACTAAAGAAAATCATACCATAAAGCGCATTCCTTAATTAGCTGTAAAATACATATTTTACGTAACGTCACTTTCTTAAAAGATTTATAGTTGGTATATTTCCATGCTTCTTCTTTAACACTTACAAAATTAGATGTACCATCCCTCCCTTCTCTAATAGGATTTCCATTTGTCCAGGAAGTCGTAAATAGAATTAGAAACTGTATTTGCTGTGTCCTTAATTTCATCATAGAAATTAGAAAGAAAAACAAACCACGAATAATGTTCATTGGAAGAGTTGTTGTTATTGATAAAACGCAACACTTTTTTTAATTCTTGCATACGTCTTTGATCCAGTTGTTGATTCAAAAACCCTCGGACATAGACATTTAAGAAATCAGTGCTATGAATAGTAGCATCTAGTAAAACCCCTGTAGCCCTTGAAGGTGTAACATCGAGCGCATAAGCCAATGTATTAATATTTTCAAAAGTTACCTGGTTGAAACGTGTTGAAATTCGTTGAGTTACACCAGGATCACGTTTTGGAATAAGTGGTCGGTCAACCCCACCCATGAACAAAGTATTGTTCAATCTAACGGTACGTCTAAAGTGTGGAGCCAAGTATTCAATCACCCTTCGCGAACCAATACCACTTTCGCAAATCTGTTCAACAATGTGCTGTACAGGTGTGTTTGTAATATAAGATAACCTATACACGCAGTCTTTTAACTCGATGGATATAGTTGGTTTTACGTCACGTTTTTTATCACTTCTTACCTTTCTCGTCTTTACCTTCCCCATTGAAAGTTCCCCCTATTTCCACTATTTACCCTGGTACTCTGTCATTCTGTACAAGACATATTTGAGTCTATGTACGTGAAGAGGGGATGATGTATAGACAATATAAAAAGTGGCCACGCTATCCCTATACTTATAGTGTAAATAGGAAAGGGGTTTTTATTTTGAAAAAGCAAGAAGCTGAAAAACTAGCTACACAAATGAAAAAGAATGCTACAAAGTATAGCATTCCTTTAAAGAAGAAGAAAAAATAACTTTGAATTACAATTAGCTCCTGCCTAGTAAGCGATTATACTGTTTTCGTTTTCTTCATTTCCTCCCCTTAACATTAACCGATAATTGTAAATACTTAGCCGATTGAAGCTACTAACATGCTCTTCCACCCTACAGGGATGGGGAAACGGAGTTCATCAAAGTGCTGTTTAGCTCATCAGAATTTTAAAATACAAATACAGTCGTTGGAAAAAGAAGAATGCGACAAAATCTATGCTGAAAAATATAACGGTGCTTGCAACTCGTTCTTTAGCACCTCTCTTACCCTGGCATGGTTATAGGCCGACTTGAGGGTGTTGTACTAACTACGTACTTGCCCTTGTCCTTGCCTTTAACTAGTTCACGCACCTGGTGCTCATATCCATATGCCTACAAGGTGCCAGACGAGCCCTTCTGGCCTTCCTGACGCTATGTACTACATGTCAAAGCCAGTTTATCGCTGCCCGCTTTCCAGAAAAGAGCCTCCAATCTCTCTCCACGATATAGGCTACTTTCGTGTTCGCGGCTTCACGTAGACTAAGCCCTAATGCCGACTGCAGAACCCTTTCCAAACGCGCATTAGTTGAACAACTAAAGATGATGATGAGAAGGTAGATGAACTGGACTCTGATGCACTTAAAGAACAAAAAGATACACCGAAAATGCTAAGCTCACATAGCACTTTTGGAAGACTTAACGCTTGATGTACCCTACTTCATACATGGGTAAATTGAGCGTGTCTATAGAAGAGAAAAAGTGTGGTATATTAATTTCGAACCAACGGAACAGGGGTTTTTCTCGCTCGTTATCTTTGATCAACACTTTAAAAATTTCACATACCAGGATAAAGATTTGATTGGAAAGAACATAATGGCTTTCGGCATGTTGAAAAAGAATACTTATCAAAAAGATCGAAAGGTCACTGAAATGATTATCAAATCAGATAAATATATCGAATTTATTTAGAGCTACTATGGACCTTATAATCGACACAAGAACTTAAAACTATTATGCTAAAGAAGTAGTTCTAAGGGCGTTAATAAAAAATACAACACAGGGAGAACATCATGAAGAAAATATTGCTTTTAATTACATCAGTTATTCTACTATCTGCATGTTCAAGTAAAGAAGCATCATCAAACTCAGCTGCACAAACAGTAAAACAAGTGTATGAAGCTGCTTTAAACCAGGACTCTATGACATTTAGAAAAATCATGTCACAACACCAAGCTATCGACGGAAACTACAGCGAAGCAATATCAGAACTAGCTGACATTGTACATTCTTTAGGCGGTACTGAAAAACTAAGTTTTAAAGAATTAAAGAATGAAGACATACAAAAGGAAGTCCTAAATCATCTAGATAACAAATACGAGAATGGTTGGAAAATGGTTTTGGTCAGTCCTCAAAAGGGTGAAGAAGGTGAAACGTTCGCTTGGATTTTGAACAAAGTTGATGGCGATTATTATGTTTTAGAAGGTGAGGAAACTGCTCAAAAGGAAATATTAAAAATTGTAAACGGTAAGAACATCGAAGAGGAACGAGCCGAAGAAGAGCGACAAAAAGCGGAAGATGAGCAGCGAAAAGCGAAAGAAGAAGAACAGAAGAAAAATGAAGCAAAAGAACAATATATAACTGTTGTTTCTCAACTTGTCGGACAAACATGGGAAGGAAGCCATAGACTTGGCCAACTCGAATTATCTTTTACAGACGTAGTTCAAGAGGACATTTATATGGATGAATTCCCCTCTTACATCTCGGTCCCGATTAAAGCTACTGCAAAACTTACAGATGTTAGAGTTGAAGGGCATAGCGAACGGTTAACTGTCGAAATGGCTATGGAAGGAAGTTTAAGTACCGGTTGGGATGACGATCCAAAAGAAGCATTTAAAGATTCGAGCATCATTTTGGATTTTAAGGAATTGATAACTACTCCTTCAATAGATATTCCAACTGATGATTTTGGTTTTATAGTTCCAGAACTAAATTTGAACAGTGAATCTAAATATGCTTATGGAAAGTTAATTACAGCTCCAGGGGAAAAAATGAATTTCACACTCGACAGGTGATAAATTTCGTTGCCACTTATAATTTTTTAAAACAAATACGCTATAAAACTACTATCTTAATCCTATTAAATAGTAGTTTTTTTATGGTATAATAGAAGAACAATAGTTCGTAAATACTCAAGGGTGGTCGGCATCATCTCCATTTTAGAAAGGAGGTGGTGCAGTTGACAGTATTCCAAGCACTAATGGTAGCATTGACATTTGGACTTCTAATCGTAGCTATGCTGTCGTTCGGAAAGAATAAGCCCCTTGGGTTATTGGACGGCTCAAAAGGGGCTTATTTTCCATCTGAAATATCTTGACCATTGATGATCGACTACTGAAAGGCTATAAGTGTTAGCGCACTAATATAACCAACTAAAGTTTAATCTTATTCATATATCTTCGTAATAAACATCATGGTTAACTATTTCAATACTTCCGTATAAAACACAAACACGGAACTCATATAGTTTTTAAAGGGAGTACACAGAGTTGTTATAAACTTCAAGGCAGATACTTTATTCGATCCATATGGGACAAGCTTGAGAGAGCTGTCTCATCATTATATTCTGAGGTGACAAGGAGAAGCCTTCATTATATTTAAAATACGATCAAAGAATTCCCTAAGGAGCTTCGCAGCCACCGCCTTATGACTGACCGAACAAGGAATGTAGTTGCATCGGACGCCAAGAGACACGGGAGAGTTCGTCATCAAAAGTAATTCGTAGATCCGTAGTGTATCGTATATTGCAGCATCACAGAAAACAAAAAAATTCTCATGAAATTTACAACAGATCAAACAGTTAATACCTAAAACATAATTTAATCGTACTGAAATGTATTCTATGTTCTATCCTTTAATAATCGTCCATCAATTTTTTGTACATTTGTTCGAAGAGCTTCTTGGGCAGTTTAAAATGTGTTGTTTTGTCATTATGAACATATGTGACTATTTCTATGTTGTTGTTTTTCGCTGCTACTTCTAGCAATGAATTCTCACTTATATCTCTAATCGAAACAGATAATCTACCTTTTTTTTCTTTCTCTTTATAATCATAGTTCATAGTTTAAATACCCTTTCCAAAGTGATATTTTTATTGTCCTGATATTAATTTTGTATCTCTTTTACTATCCTTAGACATATTGTCTCTTCTTAAAAATCGCCATGGAACAAAAGATAAACACAATTGTATATAAGAGTATAATTGTAGTCGAAAATACAGGTGAAGGTTCTAAAGATAAAGTTTGTCCTACGCCAAAAGAGTCTAGCCCAGTATTAGAGAAAAATAAGAAATTTGCCCAAGTGTATTCTGAAAAATAAGCCGACAAGCTACCACCAAAAATAAAAGTGAATACTGTAATCACGATGGATAGATTACTGTTATTAAAGATAACTGATATCATAATTGCAAGTGCTGTATATGCAGACAGTAAAAGAAAACTATATAAATAACGTTTAATAATTTGTATTATCGCATTTTGCTCGAACAGTTCACCATTTGTATTCAGTGCCACAGAAGTAAAACTAATAGTATCTAACCCATAGATAATCACGCCGCTTATATTTAACAATATAAATGTAAATATATACATAACAATCCCAATATATAACAAAGATATATATTTCGATATTAATATTTCTTCTTTATTATAGGGTCTTAATAACATCATTTTTAAAGTGCCCCATGTATTCTCTTTAGATACCATATTGCTTGCATAAAACATTATTATTAATCCGATCAGTGATGTTATGCCAGCATATTTTTCAATATAGCTTATTAAGTGCCCTGATCCGGAAGGAGGAATATCATGAGTTAAATGATAAGTATTTAATATTATTTCTTTTTGTATAATATCAAAAGCCATGTCGTCTTGATTTATATTGGATAATAACGTCCAATCATCATTAACCTTTTTTTCTAAGTTTATTCTCCAATCACCTGTATAAGAATTAAAACTAATAAACGCAGAAACTATCACTACAACAGTTACTAGCATTAAAGATAAAATGAAAGACTTGGATTTTTGTATTTTGAATATCTCACCCTTAATCAACGGAATTAAATTCATTTCTATTTCCCCCTGCTAACTGTAGGAATTTTGATTCTAGACTTTCATGATACTGTTTGACCTCGTAAATTTGAAATTCGTTTTCGATTAAAGTCTTTAATAGTTCAGTTATTTGTTCTTTTTTTATCTCACCTATAATTTCTTCATAATCATTATTTTCAAATGAAAGATTTAAATGCGAACTAAGTACTTTTATTGCACGACTAGAATCATTAGTGGTGAGGCCTATTTTTGTACTAAATTTGGTTATTTCATCTTGGTTTAAAGTGTCTATGATTTTTCCGTCATTCATAAAAACAACTCTGTCACAAATTAATTCTATTTCTGATATTATATGGCTAGATATTAAAATAGTAGTTCCTTTATTTCTTGTTAGGTGGATTAAATAGTTTCGAAAATCGATTATACCTATTGGATCAAGGCCATTCATGGGCTCATCGAGTATTAGTAAATCTGGTTTATGTATAAGTGCTTGGGCTATGCCTAATCTCTGCTTCATCCCTAATGAATAGTATTTTACTTTTACGTCTTTATCTTTATGGAGATTTAAAAACTGCAATATATATTCAAAATCACTATTATCTATTATTTTTTGGGATATAGAGGCTAAGTACTTCAGATTGTCTAAACCCGATAAATAAGGGTAAAAATTGGGAGACTCGATTATTCCACCAACTTCGTTAAGGATTTCTTTTGGATTTTTAATATTCCTTCCTTTATAGAATATACTACCGAAATCTATACTTTGTAAGCCCATTATCATCTTCATAATAGTTGTTTTTCCAGCACCGTTTGGTCCTAACAAACCAAAAATTTCCCCTTTTTCAATGGAAAAGGACACATCGTTTACTATAGGCTTTTTTTTTATGATTTTACTTAAGTTTCTTACATCCAAAATGGTTTTTTCCATGAAATATACCTCAAGCTTTCTTCTATAATTAACCTTAAATTAAGACTCTATGGATCTTTTTACCAAGATTATAGAGTCTTATTTACTCATATTAAATCGCCAACAATTTCTTTTGTAATCAATGCTTGTTTATCACCTGGAAAATAAGCTTCATATACATTGGTATTCAGCATTCTAAGCTCACTAATCTTGTTAATATTAATTATGAAAGAACGATGCGCTCTTTTGTAATACTTCGGTAGTAATTTCTCTATGCTTTTAAGTGAGTTCCTAGTATGGAATTCATCGTCACTAGTAATTATATATGTCATATTGTTAAATCTTTCAAAGTAAAGAATTTCCTGCAACGATATAAACCTTATTCCGCTTTTACTTCTTAATATAAGCTTGTTATTATCAATTATTTTTATTGTCATTTTATCTAGTCCCTAATATCAAATAAAAGATGTAATGCTGCAGTTTCTAACGCAGGTATTTCATTAGAAAACAACTTTATAGATATTTCTCTGGGAGGTATTAATCTGTTAGATGTTATTAATGCAACTTCTTCACCACTACTACCAGTTATTATTACTCTTCTGTCAGCAAAATCTTTTTTTATTAATAATTTTTCTCCATTACTTCTTGTGACTTCTATTCTTGGATTAGTCTTGAATTTTGTTTTATCCTCCACAATATAGTTACCGAAGTTGTTTGAGGTGCCTGTCCATCTTGACTTTATTAATGTATTAATGCTGATTTCTTCTTTAATTTTATTTACCATACTATTGTTAGCATCGTAAGAATGTACGTTTATTGCAAACGTGCTGTTAAAGATAAAATCCAACGATTTTTGAAAAAAGTTCGAATAAAATCGTTCTATATAACCAACCAATTCGTTTTGTTCATTATGAATTTCAATCTTTTTGGTGCTTCCCCTATAGGCAGGAGTTTTGTAAGTGAACATAGTCAAAAGCTATACGCCTCCTCTTTGCTAAATAAATAACTGAATTAATTTGTTTGATATATATACTTCACATATCGAACTAATAAACACAATTATGATAATAGCAGGTATCACCTTTTTCAAAAAAACCAGATAAAGTTTTTTAATTTCATTTTTTTCTGATTTTCCATTAAAGTATCTAATCCATACCTTCCATTGGTTAATAGAGAAAATAAAAACAATGAAACATGCCATTAATTCCCCTATTCCATGGGTTAATGAAGCGCTATAGTATATTAATGGGTCTATCCCGACTATAGAAGGTCCTTGTCCAATAGTTATGAACACCTTAAAAATAAGTATTAAACTTATTCCTGTAATTGAGAAAAGCAGTAGAATCAACATATAAAATAAGTTTAACAAAAATATGTCTATTACATGTTTGTAGTTCAGCGTAAAAATAACATGATCGGTTTCTTGAGGTTGTGCTAATAAATTTGTAATTAGTATAGTGGCAAACGCTATACTAAAAAACATTATTAAATATACTCTTAGGTTACTCATGATTGAACTGTCCTTAGGCAATTTTATACTCATGATTTAAAAGACGCGTTGTTTTAATAGAGTCAAGAATCGCATATATCCAAACTATTAAGAAAAGTAGTATACCTAAAATATTGCTCGTTAATAAAAGAGCTACTACATTAGCCACCATAAAAATTATACCCTTCAAAACTTTCCCAAGGTACAAATGACCCAATCCTGGAAAAACAAACGATAGTATTGCAGATAACCAAGTGTTCTTTTTCATGATACATCCCCATTCCCTTAGTTTATATACATACTTATAATTGTTTGCCCCTCTAACAAATATGTACTATACTCATAGTAACATTTAAGTCTAAAAATTCTATGTTTGCAAGAATACAATACTAATCTAGAAAATTATGTATATAATCTCTGAAATACTATCGATTTTTGAATTTAAGTGATGAATTTTCTGTTTCTATATATTTAATTGTCTGTTTTTGTCTGATTCTACTTTTAATTAAAATTAATCTTAATTAATGTTTGTTTTACTAATTAGGAGGAAGTGAAGATTTTGCGCATTGGCAATAGAATTAAGAGACAAAGAGAATTTAAAGGGCTTACACAGAAAGAAGCTAGTAGAGGAATTACTTCAGTATCACATTTCAGCAATATAGAAAATGGCCGTTTCCAACCATCTGCAGACATACTTCGTTTATTGGCTAAAAGGTTAGAAGTGCCCGTTGAATATTTTTTAGACATACATATAGAAGACATAGATACAGAAAAAACTTTGGACGAGTATGAATATATAATAAATTCTAAAGATGTTAAAAAAATAGAGGAATTTGAATCAAAGAGATCTGATGACCTAATATATATACCCTCAATAGTACAAGAATTTAGATTCAACCTATTGAAGTACTTATCCTTTTTAGAACAAGATAGATTCAATGAAGCTATATGTCATTATAAAAAAGAGATTTCAGGTGTGTGCAGATTACA
>NZ_JAUBDI010000029.1:0-31720 GCF_033253735.1 Sporosarcina saromensis
TAATAGTATTTAATCGAGAGAGTTTTCGTCATAAAGAATCTTTACTAAATCGATAAAATGGATGTTGGCAAGTAGCTACATTTTTAACTGCCAAACTATGCATTTCCTACTTGCCAAATACAGCCTAATTTCATATGGTTTGGGCTAGGGATGGAGGAGTCTCTGTTTTAGTACTGCTCCTTCTTTATTTCAGCTTACTTTTCTCTCTAATCGTGCCTCTTAGGCAATGAAGCGTAAAAGATTAATGCATGAAATAGCTTTTAATTCACAGACATTTAGGTGTACTGTTTATTAGAACTGGCATCAATATTAATGATCCAACTGAGCTGGATTCAGCAATACCGATAAATCTCGCGTTTTTTAATCAATATTAGAGGACTGATCTAACAGAAATAGTAAGCTCAGTTTTTCGGAAATTATTTTCCGTAAACACATTCAACAAATCCCAGGAATTAACTTTAGATGTGCGAAAACTGAAGTCGAAATTGTATTTTTTTATTCCGTTTATTTATAGACCCAGCTATTTTTCAATGCTTTCCACCGATTGGATCATCATTTGCAAAAATTTCGACAAGATAATTTGCAGAATGGGTAACATTGCTACTCGTACTACTTAAAATATTAATGAAAATACCAGTGGTTAGTAATAACGCAATAGCTATTTTTTTGTTTCTCTTCATGATTTCCTCCTTGATGTATGACTTCTGCTTCAATATACAGTAAGCTATTGTTAAAATATATAGGGACATTCGCTAAATTGTGACATCCGAAAGGTAGGCAAACATGAACGACTTGGGAAATAAGATCTCTAATTTTAGAAAATCAAAGGGATATACTATTAAAGAACTTGCAAGTAACCTGTGTGACGAGTCCACCCTCTACAAGCTAGAACAAGGTAAACATATACCTAGGCTAGAAATTTTAAACGACATTTGTTTGAAATTAGAAATTCCATTTAAGGCTTTATTTCATTTCGATGAAGAGGTAGAAAAATTAAAAAAGCTCTGTAGGGAATCCGTCTACTCTGAAGATTATTTATTATTGGAAATAACCCTAGATGAATGTAATAAAGTGTTAAATCAACTTAGTTCAATCTATGCCAAGAACGAGTTTGGAAGGTTTATACAATGGCATAGAGCAATTATGATAGAGAAAAAAGAGAATAGAGCGATAGATGCATTGCCTATATTAAATAGTTTAGTGAATCTAAATAACTGTGGTTCAGAATTAGATATAAGCATACTTAATTCAATTGGCTTGATACATTTGTCTCTAAACAACAATGATGTTGCATATAAAATTTTTAGAGTGATTTACAACAAAATCAAAAACTATAAAGTGGTTGAAGATTTAACCATACTCCCCCGTGTGGGATATAACTATGCACACTCTTTATATAATATAGATAATTACTCTGAAGCCTTAGTCGTTATAAATGAAGTTCTTTACTATTTAGAAACCCACCAGTTAATGTATTCGTTAGGGGAAACTTATCACATGAAGGGGTTACTCTCAAAAAAATGCGGCCTCATAAACGAGGCCGTCGATGATTTTCAAAATGCCATTCTGTTATTCACATTAACAAAAGAAAGGAAAAATCTATTAAGAACGAAGAATGATCTTGCAAAAATAGTTGAGCATACTATTTGAAGCTTAGCCTCGATTAAACAACGCTATTTCTTTTCCAGCGCACAGCACCTCTCATTAGAATTGATATCATGTTGAAGGAGGGGCTCTCAGCTCATACTTGGCCTGCTGAATACGCCGCTTTCTACTGCAATCAGCAAAAGCCACTTAGAACAAATCATATGTTCAACTATTTTTGACGGTGCCTGTGCCAGAAACATTCACGTTAATTCAAGCAATTTGAATGCTTATACAAGCAATCATAAGAAACGTGATACCTACAACGTCCAGATTTTATGTATATGCAATTGTAGTGAATTAACTGAATTCAACCTTACACAGGCACCTGTTTTAACTCTCATACTGTAAAATACGCAGCCTCGGCAATTTTGATGGAATGATTTTTTTTGAATTTTGACGGTGCCTGTGCCAGAAACAATCACGTTAATTCAAGCAATTTGAATGGTTATACAAGCAATCATAAGAAACGTGATACCTACAACATCCAGATTTTATGTATATGAAATTGTAGTGAATTAACTGAATTCAGCCTTACACAGGCACCTGTTTTAAGTGTGAAAAAAATGACCAATTTCTACGCAAAATGTTAGGATGTTGTGCCGTTTATTATGTCAACTGGTACACTTTCACCGGTCTTCCCCGCGAATAATGTGATTCTTCCCCAACGCATACAGCTAAATCCACTTTGCATAAATCGGAAACGATCCGCTGGGCATTCCGCTCACTCATGTTCAAGTGGATCGCCAGATCCTTCGTTGTGAAATGGGCCCAATCCATTTTCCGAATAAGCGATTCAATTCGTTTAAATGTCTTAACGCTGATTTTTCCTTCTTGTAGTTTCTTCACGAATTCATTATCGTCCGTACGGTAAGAATAGACAAGCTGTTCATCCTTCCCCGCTGCATCAATCATCGTGCCATCTTCTTGAATAATGATAATTTCCTGCTTCCCTTTTTCCTTCGACTCCCGAACGGCACGGTTTGCATTTACCTCGGCCGTAAAGACGGTTTGACCAAAGCCAATTCCGACAGCAACAGTCGAGTCCGCTTCAAGTGATAGATGATCCACTTTTTCCTTCAATGTCCCGATTTTCCGCTCCACTGCTCCTCTTGTACTAAAGATCACATACCGCCCATTTCCTTGTTCAATAAGCAAACCATCTAATGTTTCACACAGCTGTATAAGTGTTTTCTTTAAATGCAACTCCAAGTATTCCAGTTGATAGGATTCCTTCATTTTTTCCTTTATTACACCATACTTCACGATTTCAATCATTTTGACACTGATTTGTGTGTCTTTGTAGTATGATGTTTTAATCTTTTCAAAGAACATCCGGATAGTCTGGTAGATCTCATTGCGTGAAGGTGATAGCCAATATGCCGGTACACCTGCTTCCCGCAAACTTTCATAGACAGTCGGATAGCATGTTAACGCCACTTCTATTTCATTCCGCTTCCATAACCCGTAATGAAAATCTAACAATTGCTCCGCCTCAATCTCGACATCGAATTTCTTAATAAATACCTTCCCCAGGTCCTTTTCCAACTGGGTAAATTCTTCATCAAAATGAAACGATGAAACCATATCTACGCTAATCCGTTGCGGAATTTTACCAATCTCATTGGAAAGTTTCAAGATTCCCTTATAAATACTCAATTCACTTGAATCGATAAACACAAAATTTTCGTTCGTCCCCGTCGAATTGACTGCAATTTGATAAGGGATATAGCCTGAAAACAGCCAAAAGTCCACCGGTATGTCTGGATTCAGTATGAAGTCTTTTACTTCGTTCGTTTTTGAATAAATATACGGAACGAACTCTAATTCTTTTTCAATCTCTCTTGCCAACGTAAGAATCCTGTCGACCGATTGATTTGGACCAACAACCGCTACTCTGTACATGACATTACCTACTTTCTTAACTCCGATAATCCAATTTTACCAGTAAGCTTAAAATGGAGGAAATTCTTTTGCAACTTCGCACGAAATAATATAAAAAAAGTATCGGGAGTGTGTCCTCACGATACTTTTTTTATATTATTTTACTGAATCAGGAATTAAAGAATAATAAGACTTGCCGTCCAAGCGGTCCACCAACTCGGCTTTCGCCTGTTCAATGATCGTCGGGTTTTCCATGACTTGCAGCGCCGTGGACGCGATAACTTTCGCCGCCTGCAGCATTCCTTTATGTGCAATCGGCGTTGCTCCTTGCGAGACGACCTGCCATGTATGTAGCGGCGTGCCAAGAGCAAAACAAGTTGTGAGACATTGCATCGTTGGCACGACCCAGCTGACATCTCCTACATCCGTTGAGCCTGATAAAATGGCTTCCGTAGAAGTATGGGGCGGAATCAGATCGGTAATAACCTTTTCCTTCAGCTTTTTCACTGTTTCCCAGTCCCGTCCTGCATACGCACTGTTTAGATCTTCCTCTGACAATGTATTCCGGATCTCCTTCGCAAATTCCATATCCGTTTCATCATAGGAAGGAACCCCGACATTCACGAGGTGTTCATACATTACATCTGCAAGGATAGAATTAGGGATTAGATTCGATGCGGTTCCTACAAATTCAACATCAAATGTCGTCCCTGTCATCAAAGCAGCTCCGCGTGCAATGTCATGAACCCTTTCGTATAACGATTCCACTTCATCCTTTTCTGATGCACGAATCAAATAGACGACTTCGGCATTCGCCTGAACCACGTTCGGCGAAGTGCCACCTGTATCCGTCACTGCATAATGGATTCGTGCGTCCGGCACCATATGCTCCCGTAAATAATTGACACCGACATTCATTAACTCCACTGCATCGAGTGCACTTCTACCTAAATGAGGCGTTGCTGCTGCGTGGGCGCTCTTCCCTTTGAACTTGAAGCGCGCAGAGTAATTAGCAAGTGTTTTCACATTCATGAGTCCTGGTACATCCCAAGGGTGCCATGAGAACGCGACATCTACATCGTCAAACAGCCCAGCCCGCGTCATGAAGGCCTTACCGGATCCATTTTCCTCTGCAGGGCAACCATAATAACGAACCGTCCCTTGCAAACCGTTCTGTTCCATATACTCTTTAACGGCGACAGCAGCTGCAAATGCGCCTGTCCCAAGAAGATTATGGCCGCAGCCATGACCATTTCCGTTTTCAACGACCGGATCATGACAGGAAAGTCCTTTTTTCTGACTAAGACCTGGCAATGCGTCAAATTCACCTAAAACCGCGACGACCGGCTTCCCTGTCCCAAAACTTCCGACAAAAGAGGTGTTAAGACCAGCGACTCCCCGTTCGACATGAAACCCTTCTTCTTCTAATCCTTCAATTAAGTAAGCGGATGATTGATGTTCTTCGAAATACAACTCTGGTACTTCCCATATTTTATCGCTTAACGCAATGAATTTATCCTTTTTTTGTTCAATCAAGTTTGAAATCGTTTTCATTGATTTCATCATTTATCTCTCCTTATCTACATTAATTGCCGTTAGCGTTTATGCGTCAGCTTGAAGTAGCTCGCCCTTCTGGAGATTCAACGTCAAAAGTGAAATCGTACAGATTATGGCCAAAATGATCAGCATTCCAAAAGCCGCATTATACGAACCGTTAAATGTCTGCACAATAAACCCGATGGCAAGCGGGGTAATAAAACCGGCTAACTGACCTCCTGTATTCGCAACACCTATGCTTGTCCCAGTCACAGAGGATGGAAGCCTTTTCAAAATAATTGCTGGCAACAGAAGCATGACAAAGGAAATAAAGATAATAACAATCGTCTGGTATGCAACGAAAGTTGTTACACTTGGCGCATTGTACATGAGATATAAGAGGACACCGACAACAATACAAGACATTGCGCCAACCACTTTTTCCTTGCCAAGCGGAAGTTTATCGATGACATATCCTGCTAAATACATTGCGAAAATCATTGCTAAACCTGGAATTGTTTGCATCCATCCAAGTGAAATCAAGTCAAGTCCTCTCACATTCACGAGGTACGTCGGCAACCATGTCGCCAAGCCCCAGTTAATGGCATAAATGCTGTAATAGGCAATAAACAGATTCAACATGAGTGGCGTTTTTATTATTTGTTTGAAAATTCCTTGATGGGAATCCCCCGCCAGTGTCTTCTCCTCATCTTTGAGATCAGCAGGCAGTTTGATGAAGACCCAGAAGAGGATCGTGATAAGAAATCCAATACCACCAAGGATCAAGAACGATGTACGCCAACCTATTGTTGTTAGCATATAGGCGGAAAGAAGCGGTACGATTAACGACACAATCCCTCCTGAAGATAACATGATCGACATGGCCCAAGCTCTTTTATCCGTTGGAAACGTTTGCGAAATCAATTTCGAGCTTGCCGGCTGGAATCCACCTTCCCCAATTCCGAATAAGAAACGGATGATGATCATCGAACCCAATGACCACACTGCCCCAGTCAAAGCCGTAAAGATCGACCACATTAGAACGGAGCTGATCAGGACCCTTCTTGAACCCAATCTATCAGCCAACCAGCCCCCGGGAATTTGCATAAGCGCGTACCCTGCAAAAAAACTACTAAGAATCAATCCCGTACTGGTCGGATTTAATTGTAAATCCTTTGTTATGGACAGTACTGCGTAGTTAATAAAATAACGATCGAAATTCCCAATCGCCCATCCAATGAAAAGTAATAACAAAATCATGTTTCTTTGTTTCACAGCAACCATAGAGATACCTCCTTTTTCAGAACTTCCTGTTTCATTTTACGCATATTAAACGAAAAATACGTTATATTACTTACTATAAATAAGATTTAAAAACGATGCAATACTTTTCTATTCTCACTCCATATTCAAAAAATTCACTTCCTTCCTTCTATATAAGTAGTCCAAAAAAGAAGCTCCTATGTGAACGAATGTTTTCAGTCTGCCATTTATATAGATACTATTCATTCCACATTTCTAGAAAGCGAATGGAATTCTAATTTTTGCGCACAAAAGCGAATGCGAGGATGCTGTTTGTTTATTAACTACCGCTTCAAATTAGAGCCAAGTTCATTTCTCTCTGAATAAATAACCCAATTAAGTTGAACATAACAATGGTGACAATAAATAGTCTCTGTTATGAAATATAAAAAGGAGATGAATGGATGCAAATTCGAATATTGAAGTGGTTGTTGGTGACGGGGTTTTTATTTAGTTTGCATATAACGGAAGTCTGGACTGTTTATGCGAATGACGAGCCCTTGGTATATGTAGCGCAGGAAAGGTCGACAGCAGTCATACAAGATGACCCGAAAGAAGATTTGCCTGATCCTGACGAAGGAATTGAAAATTCCGGTCGAAAAATTCAGCAGCCTGTTGACTTACGAATTCTACAACAGCGGTATCCGGATATTTTTTTCTTGCAAGGTCCTACGGATCAAAAACGGATTGCTTTAACATTTGATGATGGTCCTGACCCACGCTTTTCAAATGATGTATTAGATGTCTTGAAACAGTACAATGTACCAGCAACATTCTTCGTGTTAGGTTCAAAAGCCGTTGCTAATGCTGACATTGTGAAGCGAATGCAAAACGATGGACATGTAATCGGAAACCATACGTATTCCCATCCGAACCTTGTCATAGAATCCGACCTCCAAACTCTGGAGCGGGAAGTGACTAGAACGGAAGATGCCCTGAACGGCATTATTGGTTACCGGACAGAATTATTTAGGCCACCATATGGCTTCTTATACAATGAACTCGTCGAAAAGCTTGGCGAAATAAACAATTACGTAATTGGATGGTCAGTGGATTCGTTGGATTGGCAAGAAGATCCACCGGAAGTAATCACTTCGAGAGTAGTAGGTAACATTCAACCAGGCTCAATCATTCTCATGCACGATGGCTCAGAACCGAGTGGAGATCGAACGAATACCATCAAATCTCTTCGCCAAATAATTCCTGCACTGCAAGAGCAAGGGTACGAGTTTGTCACTGTTCCTGAATTGTTGAATATTCCCTATAAGAAATAGAAGGTCCGTCTTCTATTTCTTTTTAAATGCCCAATCCAAAAAAACAGCCTAGCTTCTACGATTTAGTAAAATTTGAACAAAAGGACATTGGAATAAGAAAAAACATAGGGAGATTGTAGTCTTCCTATGTTTACATCCCTATTATTCATCTGTTTGTGTATGCTTTTTCTTCAAATACTCCGTACGTATTTTCTAGGTGTTGTTTATTAGCAAATTTATATTTCCTCATTTCGAATATGTTTAATTAACCTCTCAAAATACTCTATTGAGGAATTTATTCGATAGTTCGCATAATCGCCAATAAAGTCTGCTAGAACTTCTTGCCCCGGTTCAATAAAATGTCGTCCCTCAAATTTGGACATCTTGTCCCAAGTCGTTTTGATCCCGTTTACCTTTTTCTCTAAAATACGGATGACTTTATCACGATCCACATATTTCAAATTGGCTAAACCAATCACCATATCCCCAATTGTTTCTGCACTTTCAAAGAGTTTATAAATCTTTTTCGGTATGACTTCCTGACCTTTTTCAGTAATTGCAAATACTTGTTTGTCTGGTCGATGCTCTTCTTTAATGATTTCTTTTACCTCAATGAAGCCTTGCTTTGCTAATGATTCAAAATGGTAATACAACTTGCTTTCAGTTAAACCATTGATCGTCTCAAGAGGCTGTAATTCTGCGATTTGTTTTTTCAATTTATATGGGTAATTATTTTCTTCAATAAGCTTCGTCAGAATAAAAATTTGAATCGCCATTGTTTCAGCTCCTTCGGTAAATAGTAGTTTTATTCTATCAAAACTACTCATTTACTTCAGCAGATTTTAAATTTTTGCAGATTCTATTGGCAGTGGTTTGTGTAATTTCCACACGATCACAATGTTTATTACCATCGCGACTAGTCCAACTAGGCCTAACCCTAACACATAAGGGCTTACACTTGTGCTACCGAATAGATTTGCAAAATAAGCTTGTACCGAGTAATACATCGGTGAAATATGGCTTGCCCACTCATAAGGTGCATACATCATAGCACGTGGAATGACTGCTCCATTTGCAAGTGTCTGAACTAATAAGATTGGGATATTTAGAACCATACCTGCTTCTCCAAACAAGAAGATGACCGTTGCTGTGAAGTTAAAGCTTACCCAATAATTCAGGATTTGTTGGCCCAAAATCTGCAGGAATAAATCCCCGCTTAAATCATTAATCTCCATCACAATGATTGTTGAGACGACTCCAGCAATTAGTCCAACGATGATTGCTGTTACTTGCACGTAGATGAACAAACGTGTTTTCGTAGCCTTCCCGCGATTCGCTTTAAACGCTCCTACTAATTGCATCGCAGCAATCATTGCCCCTACATATAAGGCCATCGTTAAGAACATCGGGAGCATATTATTGTGCATACCATCTGGAATGTGATTAATGGTAACAATATCGCCTACATAGCTGTTTTCAATAGACTTCGCTAGTTCTTTTGCTTGCTCTTCAGGCACATTAACGTTCATTAAGATGCCTTCTGCTGTTTGCTGTGAGAATTGCGCACTTAATTGCGCATTAATTTGAGACACAACTTGATTCATCGAAGAGGCTACAACTGTTGCTCCAGCTTCATTGAGCGTGAACTCAATGCTTGATGCAACATCACTATTTTTCAAATCAGCTGAAAACGTTTTTGGAATATGAATGACTAACGCTAATTCGTTATCTTCTAAGTCTTCTAAAGCTGCTTTATTCGGAATGTCTGTTTTTATGTTCTCGAACGGAAGTTGTTCTTCTAGGCTCTCTGCAATTTGCCCCCCAAACTCCCCTTCGTCATCGTTAATAATCGCAATTGGTAGCTGATCGATATTGCCTGGAATTGCCGTGTAGCCTGGCAAAAAGATCCCTAACATACAAACTGCATATAAAACCCCCATAAATATTGCGGAGGTCGCACCTTTACCTTTTAAGAACTCTCTAAATTTCATGTACTATTTCCTTTCTCCATTTCAATTTTCACGGAATTATAGTTCAATTAAAGTACTCTAATTGAACTATGTTTGTTATTCTATAAAATATACATGCAAATTACAATCTCAAATACTTGCTTTGACCTATACTTCTTTTACTTATTGTCCATTTTATGAAAAATAGCGTTCATACTCCCTTTTCTCCATAAAAGTAGCCTCTATCAGCTATGAAATTGAAGAGGCGTATGATTCATTTGAAAATGAAAATAATTATGAATTTAGAAGGTGTAAATTTCCGAACAATATTGTTCATACTAAATAATTAGACATCTAAATATATGTTTGACCTTACTTGAATATGGGCGTATATTGTTCAATGGAAAACACAGCTGAAGCTTTTTTCCATGTTATCTTTCAACAATAATTTGATTTATTGCTGATGTAAGGATCAGTTTATTTTAACTAATAAAGTAAAGGAGAATCGCAAATGACCGCACAACATGATGCAACAAATCGTGCTGAAGAAAGCGTACATGTACCTTCCAATCAAGAAAAACAAGATGTTCTTGATCAACTGCTAAAACCTGAGGTGCAAGAATCATTAACTGCTTTAGTAGAGCAATTACCAAAACTAACCGAGCTTGTCACCATTTTGAATAAGTCTTATGATTTTGCTCAATCTGTTGCAACCGATGATGTATTAAAAAATGATACAGTTGGTTTCATAAAAGAAATAGGCGAGCCGGTAAAAGACTCTGTAAAAAATATTGCAGCTACAATGATCGAAGCCAAAGACCGTGCCGAGGATAGTACCGAAGTGATTGGTCTTTTTGGTCTTCTGAAAATGATGAAAGATCCGCAAGCACAAAAGCTTTTCCGTTTTGTGAATTCATATTTGCAAGTAGCAGCTGAACGTGAGAAAAGAAGCTAATTCTTCTACTCCAAGACGATAAAAAAGGGGATAACAAAATGTCAAAACGCATTGTAATTTTAGGCGCAGGATATGGTGGTCTTCTAACTGCTCTAACTGTCCGCAACTATTTATCAAGTGATGACGCTACAATCACTGTTATCAATCAATATCCAACACATCAGATTATTACTGAATTGCATCGACTTGCTGGTGGGACAATCTCTGAAAAGGCCGTTTCAATACCTTTAGAAAAGCTCTTCAAAGGTAAAGATATCGATTTGAAAATCGCTAAGGTCGAATCTTTCTCCGTCGACAGTAAAGAGGTAAAGATTGCTGATGGTTCAACTGTAAAGTATGATGCACTAGTGGTCGCATTAGGTAGTGTAACAGCGTACTTTGGTATACCAGGGCTTGAAGAAAATAGCATGGTGTTGAAATCAGTCAATGATGCGAATAAAATCTACAATCATATCGTAGGTAAAATTCGTGCATACGCAAAATCTAAAAATGAAGCCGATGCAACGATTGTAATCGGTGGTGGCGGTTTAACCGGTATCGAATTAGTCGGGGAAATTGTTGACCATATGCCAAAAATCGCAAAAAGTTTTGGTGTCGATCCAAAAGAATTGAAAATCAAACTTGTTGAAGCCGGTCCAAAAGTATTGCCAGTCTTACCAGATCATTTAATCGAGCGCGCAACTGCAAGTCTAGAAGCACGTGGGGTAGAATTCTTAATGGGACTACCTGTAACAAATGTGAATGGTAATGAAATCTCGTTGAAAGATGGCCGTACCATTGTGGCAAATACGTTTGTCTGGACGGGCGGAGTAGCAGGTCATCCATTGGTTGGTGAATCGGAACTTGCAGTAGATCGTGGCCGTGCAACGGTTAATGAGTTTCTCCAATCAAGCTCACATCCAGATGTATTCGTTGTAGGTGACAGTGCGGTTGCCTTCCCTTCTGAAGGTGGTCGTCCATACGCTCCTACTGCACAAAATGCATGGCAAATGGGTGAGCTTGTAGGCTATAACTTATATGCGTATTTACAAGGAAAAACGTTAGAAGCATTTGATCCAACAAACTCCGGTACATTGGCAAGCCTTGGTCGTAAAGACGGCGTGGCTTCAATTGGGGCTAACGGGATTGGACTCAAAGGATTACCGGCTTCTTTAATGAAAGAGGCAAGTAATGTACGTTATTTAACACATATTAATGGGTTATTTAGTTTAGCTTATTAATGGTATAATTTTTTCGTATTGTATTATAAAAAAAGGAGTGTTTTAAATGGTAGGAATTATGGAAGGTAAAGCAGGATTAGTTACAGCAGCGGGTTCAGGAATCGGTAGAGCAGCTGCGGTTGCATTAGCAAAAGCAGGCGCAAAAGTAATGATTTCTGACGTAAGCGAAGAAACTGGACTCGAAACGGTACAAATCATCAAAGACAACGGTGGCGAAGCAGCCTTCTTCAAATGTGATGTAAG
Source organism: Sporosarcina saromensis (assembly GCF_033253735.1). Taxonomy (NCBI): domain Bacteria; kingdom Bacillati; phylum Bacillota; class Bacilli; order Caryophanales; family Caryophanaceae; genus Sporosarcina; species Sporosarcina saromensis. Next base: position 11,987 of record NZ_JAUBDI010000029.1, read on the forward strand.
TGATGAGGAGCAAGTAATCGCACTTGTAAATAAAACAGTTGAAACTTTCGGCAAGCTGGACTTCGCACATAATAATGCGGGTATCAACAAAGGTCTTAAACCAATTGGCGAAATGGATTCTAAAGATTGGGATATTACACTAAAAGTAAATCTGTATGGTACGTTCTACTGCCTCAAGCACCAAGTCAATGCAATGGTGAAAAATGGTGGCGGTGCAATTGTCAATACAGCGTCAGGTGCTGGTATTGAAGGCTCACCAAACATGGCTCCTTATACAGCTTCTAAACATGCGATCGCTGGTTTAACGAAATCAGTTGCATTGGAATATGGTCAAAAAGGCATTACGATTAACTCAATTGCACCTGGTGCGACGATTACACCTGCAATTGAATATTGGGCAAAAACATCTCCAGAACAATACGAAGGCGTACTCAAATCACTTCCAGCTGGAAGAATGTCTACAGCAGAAGATCAAGCAAATGCTGTCGTATTCCTCTGCTCAGACCTCGCAAAATCAATTAGCGGTGTAACACTTGCAGTGGATGGCGGTTATACTGCAGGTAAAATGCAACAATAAGGTACGTAGGTTTTTATAACGACATAGTAAAATTTTGAACCCTCGGGAACTTCTAATTGGAGTTTCCGAGGGTTTTGTGTATTACAGTTATTTTTAACTGTCGGTCTGAAGGAGTCGAGTCCTCCGTTGCGTAGCTAAGACAGGATTCTATGCAAAAAATTCATGTTAATTCAACCAGCACAGGCATATTTTTTATGGATGATTCTGCACGTATAAAAAAAGCAAACATCTCACAACAGTAGGATGTTTGCTCTTATAATCTACCTCTTTATCAACCAACTCGCTGCTCCCGCTCCCCCACCAAGAACGTCAGTACGATCATGCAGATGAACAATGCGGCGAAAATCCAGAGTGTATAGGCATGGTTGCCAGTGACATCGTAGACAAGTGCGATGATGAGCGGGACGAAGCCAGCCATGATATAGCCGCCAGTCTGCATCATGGCGGTCCAAGCATTCGTGTCTTCGGCGGTTTCCGTCGCGTCAAGTGGGAACAGCAATGTAATTGGGAAGAGCCCTGCGAGAGGCAAGCTCATAAAAATGGCGCTGATCCACATGAGTGTCCAATTGCCCGTCGATAGCAACCCAATCGAAATTAAGCCCATCGTCAGGAAAAACAGCAGCCAGAGCTTCCGTTTTGGAATTCGTTCGTAGACAATCGGGAAGATCAGGTTCAAGACGATCTGAATCCCCGTCATCAGGCTCAATACTCCGCTCGCTGCGACGAGTGACATGCCGCTGTCCGTCGCAATCGGGACGACCCATGTGATGACGCAGAAGAAGCTCGATGCCTGCAAGCCAAAGAACACGAGGAACAGCCAGGCTTTTTTCTGCTTCCACGGTGAGATTCTCGCTGCACTGCTCGCGGCCGGTGTCTCTCTCTGCTTCAAGCGGACATTTCCACGCAAGGAAATCGCGCAGAAGAAGATCCCTAGCAGTACGAGCAACGCCCAGATGCCGAGAGCGAAAGGGTACGAACCAGTCCATTTGAAAAAGACCGCAGTCAGCCCCGCGCCAAGCGTCGCTCCGGCTCCCATGCCGAATGTGTAGACGCCGATGACGCTTGTCGCCCGGTCCGGAAAGAACTGCTTGATCATCGCGGACAACAGTGGCCCGATGACCGCAATACCGATGCCGATCAAGATCGCAGACACGAGCAAAGCTGCAAAGGTGGAATAAAACCCGCGCAGCACCGTCATGCCGCCAATAATGATCAGCATCAGCAACATCGACCAAGTCAATCCGATTTTCCGGTTCAGCACCGGCGCAAGGGACGCGAACAAGCCCATGCAGAAGACCGGCAGCGCGGTAAGCAGACTCACTTGCGCGTTAGTGAGGGCGAGGTCGTCCCGAATCGTATCGAGCATCGGGCCGATTGATGTGATCGCGGGCCGCATATTGATGGCCACTGCGAAAATGGTGAGAAGCAAGAGGATGGTTTGTTTCTTTGAGAATTGAGTAGTCATGCATGAACTCCTTTACTGAGCGGACAAAAAATAATGGCTTCCTTTCATTATAGAGTGAAAGTCGCTTTGTGGCGAGACGGATCGTCAGTACAAAATCCACATAGGCATCCGAGCAATAAAAAAGAAGCACGAACTCCCCGAGTGGAAAAGTTCATACTTCTTATGTTTTCTTCATAAATATGTGCCTGTGAAATTCAATTTAGTTAATACACTACAATTGCATGTTCATACAAACATGAAGTTGTAAGGGTAAGGCTTATTAATTTCTTCCGAATAACCATACATATTGGTTGAATTAACATGAATGTTTCTCACACAGGGACCGTTCGCCAACAACGAATTTCATATAATCAACCAGTAGCATCACTTCAGATTGACAATAACAGAAGTACGTCCTTGGCATGGCTATAAGTTAACCTCGGTCTTTTCTTAATTTTAAAAACCACTTCTCAATCAAGAGCAGAAGTGGAAAGTTTAGGGTACATCAAATTATTTTATATTTAGTGAGCTTAAACTTCAAAATCTCTAACCACATTATAATCAATCACAGACGGTATTTCATTCATATACATTAAATCACGGATCATGGTTAAACGAATAGAAACATCCATTTCGAAATACTCATTCTCTTCAGCTGGTAATATAGAATAAGGCACATTTTTTACTATATAGACTTTTTCATCAATACACCATTTTACATCTTTTGTTAATGATTTGGTTCCCGGTTTCATGGCGGCAACCTCCCTAACCAACGTTTTGTACAAAGTGCCTTCCTCCTCTTCTAATATTCCCTATATAGATACATTTTAATCCGAACCTTTTATCTATTCACTGTCGTCCTTTTTGTTTCGTTCAATTATTTGTTCTTTCAGGTTCGCCAACTTTCGATAATAATCTAGGTTTACTTCGCTAGCTCTAAAGTGGACTTTTTCTAGTTTATCGCTATTCAGATGAACTGTAATCATTTTTATAAAACGAACCTTCCTTTTACTTATTACAAAACTGATCGCAAATGTATATTTCTCTGGGCTCCCACTTTCAATTAAACTATAAGACAACGATGGGAACCCTTTAAACTGTGCCTGAGTTATTGCATCGGTCATCTTGAGTCTCGTGATTAAGTCTATAATAACATTTTCCTCAATTGAGCCGATACGTTCAAGAATTCGTTCCAAGGAATGACTTCCAATTTGAATAATGTTTTTATTTTTAAGCTCTTCAGCACTATGAGACCTAAGCATTTTTTCCTTTTCTTCTAGAACAATATTTCGTTGATTATCAGTTAGATAAGAAATGGGAATGCCATACTTTTCAGCTTTTCGTAAAGCATCTTTATCATATTCAGCTGCTATAGCTTTAATTTCCTCAATTTGTTTCGGTTCAAAATAAATCACATCATAAACTAGCATGGTTATATCATCTTTAAATATGACAGTAAACCGTCTAGCCAAGACAAACACACCTTTCCCATTCCCCTATGTTTCACACTAGAGTATATTCCGAACATTGTCAATCTATGGTCGGCAGAATACTCAATACATTTCACACTTATTTTAGAATTCGTCTCACTTTCATCATTGGATCTCTGCGAAGATGAATCACAAAATCTTCATTCGATGTATGATAAACGACCGTTCCTTCTTTCGCCCTAAAAAATTCTTTGTTTGCATCTTTTTTAGCTACAGTACGTATCGGAGCAACTTCTGTCACAATTTTTTTATTATCTTCTTCATAGTAGTCTAAAATCGATACCAAAAGAAATTGATCAGGAAATAATTCTCTTACTTCTTGCCAAGTCATTTTAAAACCAAACCTCCTATCAAAGTACGAGTCAATAAACACAGTAAATTAATTGAATTTTCCTATACATAGATTCTAAAAAAAAGAAGCATAAATCTCCAATTTGGAAACAATGCTTCTTTCTGTACTACTATCCATAAAATCTTATGGAGACGGCGGGAGTCGAACCCGCGTCCAAAGGCTCCAACACTTCAGCGTCTACGCGTGTAGATTGACTACTTAGGTTCGCGCGCACGTTTGCCGTCAATCAAGGCTATCCGTGAGCGCTATCCTGATAATCTCTTGTAACGGCCTCAGGAGGCGACCGCTACCGTATCCCACTTAAGTTGAGCCTAACAATGCCACATGGGCGATGGAACTGCTAGGCAGATTCATCAGCTTACGCTGCGAATGCTAAGTTGTTGTTTGTTTTGCCAGTTATTATTAACTGCCGTTTCTGACGGAGTCGAGCCCTCCGACGCGCAGCTCAAGCTCAGACCACCCCTGTCGAATCCGTAACGTCCCCGATATAAAAGGTGGTTAGACCTTCAAAGGGATGCCCGGAATGCCTGTAAAAGGCTTCTGAACTATTTCACTACAATCAGTATACAGGATATTAACGTAAAAATCAATACTGCTGTTTTGCTTTGAATGCGCGTTCCATTTCACGCTTCGCTTCTTTCTTCTTCAAGTCGTCACGTTTATCGTAAAGTTTCTTCCCTTTACCAACGCCGATTAACACTTTCGCAAAGCCGTCCTTCAAGTACATTTTCAACGGAACAATCGCAAACCCTTCTTGCTTTGTTTGCCCAATCAATGTCGCAATCTGCTTTTTGTGAAGCAATAGTTTTCTAGAACGCAACGGATCATGGTTGAACCGGTTCCCTTGGTCGTACGGGCTAATATGCATATTGGAAATCCACGCTTCATTATTCCGTATCAACACGAATGCATCTCGAATTTGCACTTTCCCGTTACGCACGGACTTGATTTCCGTCCCTTGCAGCACAATGCCTGCTTCAATCGTTTCTTCAATCGCATAATCATGATTCGCTTTCTTATTAATCGCGATCACTTTTCCTTGACCTTTTGCCATACCGTTCTCCCCCTCTTCAAAAGCGCTGGACGCCTAGCAGCTTTATGCCTCTTAGCCTCTGGCGTCCATTGCCACATGCGTATCTATCGATGAGACAACCGCCTCAATTGATGCAATACACGCTTACTTCCTCTTCCGCGTAGCCGGCTTTTTCTTCTTCTTTTTCGCTACGCCTTCGTAAAACTTCTTCTTCGCATTCGGCGAACCGGCACCTGTCTTCTTATCACCTTTCGGCTTTTCAGATTGGCTTCTACCGCCGCCCTTTTTCGCATGAATGACTTTCGGCGTCTCTTTGCGCGCACGATGGAACGATTGCTTCATCCCTGCAATTTCAAAATCGATAGCCGATTCCTCAGGTGTGACAGACACGACGCGAATCGTCACTTCATCCCCGATTCGGAACTGCTTGCCTGTATGCTCACCGATCATCATCATTTGACGGTCGTCGAAACGGTAATAATCATCCGTCATATAGCTGACATGGACAAGTCCTTCCACCGTGTTTTCAAGCTCGACGAACATCCCGAAATTCGTAACGGAAGAAATGACGCCGTCAAATTCCTCACCGATCTTATCGAGCATGAACTGCGCTTTTTTCAACGCGTCCGTATCACGTTCTGCGTCAACCGCACGACGTTCACGTTCAGACGTATGTTGCGCGATTTCAGCCAAGTTGGCATTCCAATGCGCGACCGTCTGCGCAGACACATCTTTTTCAATCAAATACGTACGGATCAATCGGTGAACGATCAAATCCGGATAACGTCGGATTGGAGACGTGAAATGCGTATAGAAATCCGTCGATAAACCGAAGTGGCCAAGGCTTTCTTCAAAGTACTTCGCCTGTTGCATCGAACGAAGTAACATTGTTGAGATAACCGTCTCTTCCGGCATGCCTTCAATCGATTCCACGATTTCCTGCAATGCGCGTGGATGCACTTTATTGCCAGAGCCCTTCACGACAATACCGAAGTTCGTCAAAAACTCAAAGAAACGTTGCAGCTTCTCGGTTTTCGGATCTTCGTGAATTCGGTATAAGAACGGCACTTGCAACCAATGGAAATGTTCCGCAACCGTTTCATTCGCAGCAAGCATGAATTCCTCGATGAGTCGTTCAGACACCGTACGCTCGCGCAACACGATATCCGTCGGCCAACCGTTGTCATCCACAAGCACTTTCGACTCTTTGAAATCAAAGTCAATAGCCCCACGGTCAATTCGTTTTTGTCTCAAAATCGAAGCAAGTTCCGCCATGTCATTCAACATTGGAACGATATGCGCGTACTTTTGCATGAGCTCTTCATCTTTTTCTTCGATGATTTTGTATACATCCGTATACGTCATCCGCTCTTTCGACTTAATGACACTTTCGTAAATCTCATGATCGACAACTTTCCCGTTGCGGTCAATTTTCATCGAACAAGACAACGTCAATCGGTCGACATGCGGGTTCAATGAACAAATCCCGTTTGAAAGCTTATGCGGCAACATCGGAATAACTCGGTCCGTTAAATACACACTCGTCGCTCGCTCATACGCTTCATCGTCCAGCGGTGTATTTTGTTGCACGTAATGGCTCACGTCCGCAATATGGACAGACAATGTATACGTCCCATCATCATTTTTCACAAGCGAAATGGCATCATCCAAGTCTTTCGCGTCTGCCCCATCAATTGTAATGATGACATCTTCCCGTAAGTCACGACGTTTGAATAGATCCTTTTCCTGCACTTCATCCGGTGTTTTATTCGCCTGATCCATTACTTCTTTAGGGAATTCAACTTCAATCCCATGCTTATGAATAATCGATAAAATATCGACACCTGGATCGTTTTTGTGCCCAAGAATCTGCACAACCATTCCCGTCGCGGACTTCATATCACTCGGCCAATCGGTAATTTCCACGACCACTTTATGGCCATCTACCGCGTCCAGCGAGTTGCCTTTGCCAATGAAAATATCCATCGGCAATTTCTTGTCATCAGGAATGACAAAACCGAATCCACGATTGTCTTGATACGTCCCGACCACTTTCGTCGTTTTGCGTTCCGCAATTCGAATAATCGTTCCTTCACGACGGTCGCCATACGAGCCCTTCGACACGCGGACAAGCACGATATCGCCGTTCATCGCCCCGTTCACTTCCGGTGGTGGGATGAAAATATCATCCATTCCTTCCGTTTCAGGCGTCACAAATCCGAAGCCTTTCGCATGCCCGATGAACTTTCCGCGCACTAAATTCATGCGCTCCGGCACACCGTAACGGTTGGTACGTGAGCGGACAATGTCCCCTTTCTGCTCAAGGTGAACAAGCATCTTCACCAGTTCCTTGAACTCCGCAGCGCCTTCAATCCCTAACGCCTCTTGGATTTCTTGAACCGTCAGCGGTTTATACGATTCCTCTCTCATAAAAGACAATAATCTTGTCCGTAGTTCTTCATCAAAAAAGTCCAATACCATCCCTCCACTTCTAACTATCGTCATCTATTTCCATTTTCACACGTTCCAGTCAAGGGATTCAAGAAATTGATACACCTCTTCATGAAGCGCCTCTTTTTCCGGACCGAGCGTAATGACATGCCCTGACTTTTCAAACCATTGTAAATCCTTTTTCGTCGAAGACGCTTCGTCATAAATGACATTCGCCGACTCCACGTCAATTACCTCATCGTCACGCGACTGCACAACGAACAACGGCGCCTTCACCTTCTCCAGCTCATCCCGCGTATCATACACGAGTGAACGCAAAGCAGGCAATGAATGCATCGAGCGATTGCGTAACGCCCCTACTTCCTTTTCGATAACATCAGCCGATTTTCCTTCATACTTCTTATAATCCGCCGCATACTTCAACACACCTTCAAACATGAGATCCGTCGTCTTCATCGACATCGGCGCACACATCGTCACAATTCCCTTTACAGGCAGTGTAACCCCGATTTTTAATGAAAATACACCACCTAACGATAATCCACCAACTGCAATCTCCTCATACCCTGCATCTCTCAACTGCTCATACCCCGCGACAACATCTTCCCACCACTCATCCGGCCCGGTCTCAATCAATTCCTCAGGCGGCACACCATGTCCCTTGTAATGCGGCGCCAATGACGTATACCCTTTCTTCTCCAAAAAACGTCCCAGCATCCGTACATCCGCCGACGTCCCCGTAAATCCATGCAATAACAAAACCGCCCGCTTCCCACTCTCAAAAAAGAACGGCTTCGGCTGCGCAATCCTCATATCTATACTCATCCTTTCAGTATGTATGTATCAATAAATCTTCATATTAAGAAAAACGTTTTTGAAATTAGTATGTATGAAATCCATCACAATACAACAGAGTACCTTAATATCGTTTTAGTCCACTTTCATGTTAGCTTTTGCCTTACACAAATTAAATCAGTATAACTCAGTCGTGTTAGATTGTCTGATTTTCTGCGTACTTAGGCAGTATAGCACTTACGAACAATTGGCATGCCCTTATGCAAAGGCATTATTCATTTTACTACCTAGTAAAATGAAGGACACTTAGATGATTGAAGTGCAGGGCGGCGACTCCTGCGGGAACAGCGCGAGCTGAAGACCCTGGACTGAGCGAAGCGAGGGAAGCGGCTGAAGCCGTGCCCGCGGAAAGCGTCCGCCCGGAACGGAAATCATCGTTCTTACTATTCCTCTCTATCCTCTTTATACCCTTCCCTTTTCCAAAGAGAAAAAAACGCCCGACCATACGGGTGGCCAGGCGTTACATGTATGCAATTCGTTAACTACCCATCAAATCTTCACGATGGCAATCGCCAACACGAAAAATAAAATTGAAAGTATAATTGTCACGCGTTGAAGCACTAAATCCAACCCACGCGCTTTCTGTTTCCCAAAAAGTTGTTCGGCACCACCGGAGATGGCTCCTGACAGACCTGCACTTTTTCCGGATTGCAATAACACAACAACGATTAACGCCAATGACACGATAACTAGCAACGTCATAAACAAAGCATGCACTTTGTTCCACCTCCCGAATCGAACATAACACTATCTCTATTCTAGCAAACATTACATATTGTTACAATATCTTTTTGATTATTCCACAAACAGCCGACAATCGCCGGCTGTTTGTGCTTCCTTTCGCACGGAGCGAAAATCATATGCTAAGTCGCTACTTACTTCTTCAAATTATAAAACGTCTTCGCTCCTAGATACACAGCCGTTTCATCCAACTGATCTTCGATACGAAGCAGTTGGTTGTACTTCGCCACACGATCCGTACGAGACGGAGCACCTGTCTTAATTTGACCTGCGTTTGTCGCAACAGCGATGTCCGCAATTGTCGTATCTTCGGATTCACCAGAACGGTGAGAAATAACAGCTGTATAACCCGCGCGTTTCGCCATTTCGATCGCGTCAAATGTTTCTGTCAATGTACCGATTTGGTTCACCTTAATAAGGATTGAGTTGCCAACGCCTTCTTCAATCCCACGTGCCAACTTCTCTGTATTCGTTACGAATAGATCGTCCCCAACCAATTGGACTTTACCGCCAAGACGCTCTGTCAATAGCTTGTGTCCAGCCCAGTCGTTTTCGTCTAGACCATCTTCAATTGAAACGATTGGATATTTTGAGCAAAGCTCTTCATACCAAGCAACCATCTCTTCAGAAGTTTTCGTAATGCCTTCACCCGCTAAGCGGTACGTGTTTGCTTCTTTATCGTAAAACTCGGAAGACGCAACGTCCATTGCAAGCAATACTTCTTCGCCTGGCTTGTAGCCTGCTTTTTCGATTGCTTCCATAATTGTCGAAAGAGCTTCTTCGTTCGATGCCAAGTTTGGTGCAAAGCCGCCTTCGTCACCAACTGCTGTGTTCAAGCCTTTTCCTTTTAACACGTCTTTTAAGCTATGGAAGATTTCAGCGCCCATGCGCAATCCGTGACGGAATGATTCCGCACCAACCGGCATGACCATGAATTCTTGAATGTCAACGTTGTTATCCGCGTGCTCACCGCCATTGAGGATGTTCATCATCGGTACTGGCAATTGCTTCGCGTTCACGCCGCCAAGGTATTGGTAAAGTGGAAGATCCAAATAATCTGCCGCTGCGTGTGCAACTGCCATGGATACACCAAGGATCGCATTCGCACCAAGTTTCCCTTTATTGTTCGTACCATCTAGTTCGATCAAAGCTTTATCGATGACAACTTGGTCAAGCACTGAATAGTTATCAACGATTTCTTCTGCAATCACTTCATTTACGTGATCAACTGCAGCTAACACGCCTTTTCCTAAGTAACGGGATTTATCGCCATCACGCAATTCAACCGCTTCATATTCACCTGTGGAAGCACCGGATGGAACGATTGCACGTCCGAACGCGCCGCTTTCTGTGAACACTTCAACTTCAACCGTCGGATTTCCGCGTGAATCAAGAACTTCTCTAGCTTGGATGTGGGTAATGATTGGCATAACAATTCTCTCCCTTTAATTAGAATAATGGTGTTCCGGACATGTCTGCCGGTTGTTCAAGGTCTAGCAGTTTCAACATTGTCGGCGCCAGATCGGATAAGATACCGCCTTCACGAAGGTCAATGTCGGTCTTTGTAATGATGACCGGCACTGGATTCGTCGTATGCGCCGTCATCGGTTTGCCTTCAAGCGTTACGACCTCATCAGAATTGCCGTGGTCCGCCGTGACGATCGCTGTTCCGCCTTTCAGTAAGAGCGCATCAATAATTCTACCGAGGCACACATCGACTGTTTCAATCGCTTTGATCGTCGGTTCGAGCAATCCGCTATGACCGACCATATCTGGATTTGCAAAATTGAGGATGATCGCATCTTGTCGATCAGCTTCAATTTCCGCAAGCAGCGCTTCCGTCACTTCGACTGCGCTCATTTCTGGCTTCAAGTCATACGTAGCCACCTTCGGACTGGCAATTAAAATCCTTGTTTCACCTTCGAACTCTTCTTCCCGACCGCCACTCATGAAAAATGTTACATGAGGATATTTCTCCGTTTCCGCAATACGCAATTGACGGAGTCCATTGTTCGATAGCACTTCACCAAGTGTGTTGGTCAAGTCGACATTCGTAAACACGACATCCGCTTGTACGTCTTCACTATAATGTGTAAACGTCACGAATTTTACTTGTTCCAATGATTTTGGTCCGGTATGGAAGCCGTCAAACTTCGGATCCGTGAATGCCCGTGACAATTGAATCGCTCGGTCCGGTCTGAAGTTGAAGAAAACGACCGCATCTTCATCTTCAATCGTTGCGACAGGTTGTCCATCTTGCTCCACGACAAACGGGATCACGAATTCATCATGTACTAGTTCGTCATACGAAGCTAAAACTCCTGCCATCGCCGTTTGAAAACGAGCTCCTTCTCCGTCGACAATTGCACGGTAAGCACTTTCTACGCGGTCCCATCGTTTATCGCGGTCCATTGCGTAATAGCGACCCGATACCGTAGCAATCTTCCCGACACCGATGCCTTCCATCACTTCTTCGGTCTTCTCAATATAGCCAGGTGCAGTTTGCGGACCTACATCCCGGCCGTCTAAAAATGCATGGACATATACTTTTTCGATGCCATTCATTTTCGCAAGACGAAGCAAAGCGAATAAATGCTCGTAATGGCTATGTACGCCACCATCGGACAGCAAGCCCATCAGATGCAACGCTGAGCCTTTTTGTTTCACATGCTCAATTGCACGGAGCAACGCTGCATTCATCATGAAATCGCCGTCTTTGATCGATTTATTAATGCGCGTTAGGCTTTGGTAGACAATTCTACCCGCTCCGATATTCAAGTGTCCCACTTCCGAATTGCCCATTTGGCCTTCCGGAAGACCGACCGCTTCACCACAAGCTGTAAGCGTCGAATGAGGATAGTTGTTCCATAAAATATCGAAATTCGGCGTGTTCGCTTGCGCTACCGCATTGCCATACTTTTCATCCCGCAATCCGAAACCGTCTAAGATGATCAATGCAACAGGTGCTTTAGGCATGGCTTGCAACCTCAATCATTTTCACGAATGAATCTGCTTCAAGGCTTGCGCCACCGACAAGCGCACCGTCGATATGTTCCATGGACAGCAACTCGCCTAGATTGCCAGGCTTCACACTGCCGCCGTATTGGATACGGATTGCTGCAGCTGTCTGTTCATCATACAAGTGATCTATTTCCACACGGATTGCTTCACAAACAATATTCGCATCTTCGGCAGTCGCTGTTTTGCCTGTACCGATCGCCCAAATTGGTTCGTACGCAATGATCGCATTTTTCGCTTGTTCTGCTGTGACGCCTTCAAATGCTTTCTGTACTTGCAACGCAACTGTTTCTACCGTTTTTTCTGCTTCCCGTTCAGCAAGGCTTTCCCCAACACAAACGATTGGTGTCAATTGATTCGCAAATGCTGCCAGTACTTTCTTGTTCACCGTTTCATCGGTTTCATTGAAATATTGACGACGCTCCGAATGCCCTAAAATGACATACGGAATGTGCAATGCAGATAACATCTTCGGGCTTACTTCGCCTGTAAATGCGCCCTCCGCCACGTCATGCATCGTTTGCGCACCGATTTGCAATGAACGGCCTTCCGTCATTGACTGAAGCGCTGCCAAATAGAGAGAAGGTGGACAAACGACTGCGTCGACTTGTTCGGACTGCGGCAAGCGTTCGTTCACTTCTGTAACAAATTGCTTCGCTTCCTCCATCGTCTTATACATCTTCCAGTTTCCTGCAATGATTCGTTTCCGCAAAGTTTTCCCTCCTAATTATCGATCTTTCAATACCGTTACGCCCGGAAGTTCTTTCCCTTCCATGAATTCCAAGGAAGCGCCTCCACCTGTAGACACGTGATCCATCTTCTCCGCAACGTCAAATTTCTCAACAGCTGCAGCAGAATCACCACCACCGATTACGGTATATGCTTCGGTTTCTGCCATTGCCAATGCCACTTCTTTCGTTCCAGCTGAAAACGGCGCCATTTCAAATACGCCCATCGGCCCGTTCCAAATGACAAGTTTCGAGTTACGGATGACGTCCGCATACAATGCAGCCGTTTCAGGTCCGATATCGAGCCCCATCCAACCGGATTCAATCGCATCGATCTTCACCGTTTGAACGTTCGCCTCTTCAGAAAATGCATCCGCTACGACCGCATCGATTGGCAAGTACAAATTGACGTTCTTTTCTTTCGCTTTTTGAATAAACGACTGTGCGAGTTCAATCTTATCTTCTTCAACAAGTGAATTGCCTGTTTCATATCCTTGTGCTTTTGTGAATGTATAGGAAAGACCGCCACCGATCAATAAATTGTCGACGTTGTCCAACAAATTATCAATGACACCAATCTTGTCCTTTACTTTCGCACCTCCGATAATCGCAGTAAAAGGACGATCCGGATCCGATAACGCTTTGCCAAGGACATCCAGTTCCTTTTGGAGCAAGAAACCACTTACCGCAGGGATATGCGCAGCAATTCCAGCAGTGGACGCATGTGCACGGTGAGCAGCACCGAACGCATCGTTGACAAATACATCCGCAAGTGCAGCAAACTGCTTTGCAAGTTCCGCGTCGTTTTTCTCTTCCCCTGCATGGAAACGGACGTTTTCAAGCAACACAACGTCGCCATCGTTCATCGCAGCTACTGCTTGTTCTACGTCTGCTCCAATCGAGTCGTCAAGCTTCGTCACGTGTTTACCAAGAAGTTCAGCCAATCGTTCACCAACAGCTGAGAGGCGTAATTCCTCTTTCACTTCCCCTTTTGGTCTCCCTAAATGACTCGCTAAAATGACTTTTGCGCCCGTTTGGACCAAATACGTAATCGTCGGTACGGCTGCACGGATTCTTGTATCGTCCGTCACTGTACCGTTTTCCATCGGGACATTGAAATCCACCCGGCAAAATACGCGCTTTCCTGTTAGGTCCATATCCTTGATCGTCTGTTTGGCATTCATGTAAACTGCACACCTCCAAGAGTAGTAACGCGTACGAACAGTAAGCTGTTTCATACGCACGCTAGTAAAAAGGAGGAACGGGTTGTACACCGTTCCTCCTACCCATTTATCTATTATAAGGTGTAGCCTATCGATTGGCTATGATTTATATTGATTGGCCTCAAATGCCTTGTTTTTGCATATAAAGTGCCAAGTCGATGCAACGTGCAGAGTAGCCCGACTCGTTGTCATACCAAGAAATAACTTTCACCATGTTGTTATCCAACACCATCGTAGAAAGTGCGTCAACTGTGGATGAAGCCGTGTTGCCATTGTAGTCTCTTGAGACGAGTGGAATTTCATTATAGTAAAGAATGTTTTTCAATTCATTTTCAGATGCATGCTTCAGTGCAGCATTCACATCTTCCACTGTAACGTCTTTTGACAGTTCGACAACGAAATCGACAAGTGACACATTCGGCGTCGGTACACGTACCGCCATGCCATCAAGTTTCCCTTTTAGTTCCGGAATGACTTTTGTCACCGCTGATGCAGCACCCGTTGTCGTCGGAATCATAGACTCAGCTGCCGCTCTTGCTCTACGGTAGTCGTCATGTGGCAAATCCAAAATACGTTGGTCGTTCGTGTAGGAATGCACGGTTGTCATCATCCCGCGTTCGATGCCGAACTGGTCATTCAACACTTTTACGACAGGCGCCAGACAGTTCGTCGTACAAGAAGCGTTGGACACGACTTTATCCGTTTGCGCATCGTATTCGTGTTCATTAACACCCATGACGAGCGTTTTCACGTCGCCTTTCGCAGGTGCAGACAAGATCACTTTTTTCGCGCCCGCTTCGATATGTTTCATCAACCCTTTTTCGTCTCTGAACACACCTGTGGATTCGATGACGACGTCCACACCTAAGTCTCCCCATGGCAATTGCGCTGGGTCTTTTTCTGCGTAAACTTTAATCTTCTTCCCGTTGACGACAAGATGATTGTCTTCTGAACCGACTTCCGCGTCAAAAATTCCGTGCACAGAATCGTATTTCAATAAATGCGCCAACATCGGTGCGTCCGTCAAATCGTTAACCGCAACAATTTCAAGTTCTTCGTGCTTGCTTGCCTCTCTGAATACAACTCTTCCAATCCGTCCGAATCCGTTAATCGCTACTTTTAATGTCATTTGAATTCCCTCCAAATATGGTTGATGTCGTTAAGACGTACTCTCTAATTTACGGATGATTTCCAGTGCTGCCCCTTCATCCGTCACAAGAAGCGTTTGCTCAGGCGCACTCGCCATATACGCAGCAATCGCGTCCGCTTTCGCCTTGCCACCTGCAACGGCGATGATGAGCGGCACTTTTTTCAACTGCTCGGTTTGAATGCCGACTGTTCTGATCCTGTGTACAATCTTGCCATTTTCATCGAAATAATATCCGAACGCTTCACCTTTTGCGCCATCTTGTTGCAGTTTTTCCGTTTCTTCGCTCGGTGTATTGCGCATTTCAGCCATCCGTTGTGCATCCCCGATTCCGTGAATGACACAATCGGTCTTTTCATACAAATCGATCATCTTCTGCGCCGTCGGTTCCTTTTTGAACACTTCATGCGCTTCACCACTGAGTGACTCAGGATAGTAAAACGTGCTATACGTCCCACCACACGCATGGGCAAACGAGGCTGCGATAACGTTCGCTTGTAGGCCGATGTCATTCCCCACACCACCTCTTGCTGCAATAAAGTGCAAGTGCGCGGCTCGTTCAAACGAGTGCATATAGTGTGGGATCGCCGCAACCGATGTCCCACCGGTAACCGCGACAATTTCTCCGTCACCAATGCGCTCCGTAAATTCGTTCGCTGCTTCTTTCGCCAACAAGTTTTTCACCGCATCATTGGCATCACTATCGCCCGGCACAATTTTCACATGCTCGATGTGCAATAAACGCTGCAGCTTTCTCTCGATCAAGCCGTGTCCCGTCCACTCATCGATGCTTGGCTGAAGAGCCGCCCGCACTTTTGCCCCTTCCGCAGTAATCGTCGTTCCTTCTTTTGCGATTCGAATGAGATCCAATTCGCGCAAGCTCTCCATCTCATTTCGACACTCGCGCTCCGACAAACCCGCAAGCAAACTTAACGGCCTCCGCCCAATCGGCCCGGACATCTCAATGAAAGTCAATAATTTATAACGTCGATGGAGTACATCCACCATTTCTGGCACAAGCTTTCGTTGCGCCTCGAGTATATTCGAGTTCACGGAAAGCCTCACTTTCTAGTAGGACACTTTATGCCCACCCATTAATATTTTGTCCCACCTATTGCAAAAAAATATAGTTGATACTGCAAGTATATACCTCTTCACTAGTATATTCAAACTTTTTTAGTTTATTTGGGGAAATGAATGACAATCCGTTAGTAAATCGCATGTCCTTCCTTTTCATATACTTGGATTTTCGCATATTGATTTTAGGTCAATAGCACTCAAATAAAAAAATACAAGAGAATGGTCTCTCGTATCTTCTGTATCTCTTTTATTCCATTAGCGTACCCGTGTGTGAAAGTCTCATATCAATTGTTTTTTCATATATACCTTCGTTCCATCTTGACCTACGAGAATCCACCCTTGTTTAGTGTAAAATGATACATTTTCAGTGAATAAAACATGAGTAGCCAATTCCATCTCTAAATACCCTTTATGTCTAGTCTCTTGTTCTGCAAAGTTCAGTAAAAACTTCCCTAACCCTTTACCTTGAAAGTCAGGATCTATTGCAATATTAGCAAGTGATGCATGATCTTCTTCAAATACTAATACTAATCCAGCAATTATTTGATGTTTATTCTCCACCACCCAAACTGGAAAAAAAGCTATTTCATCCTTATAATTTACATTCATTGGAGGTAGAGTTTGAATATCTATCCGATCCGCATACTGTAAATAGGCTTTATGCATACATTTCTGAAGCCCATCAGCATCACTTACATCTGCTTTTCTTATAGTCCAATTAATCATTCTTAAAGGTCTCCTTCAACTTACGATTCCAGAAAATATTTAAATTCATATTCATTACATAAATAGTTATCGTAGTGCATGTGCGTTCATTCATTACTAACAAATAAACGAATCAATCATCACATCATTGCCCAATCATTGTTTAACACAACTCCAGTAAATCGACATACCCGATCGCTCCAAACAACAATACTTCCCCGTCTTTCTCAATGACCGGGATCATCAGCATATACTGCTCATGCTTTTCATCATCCGATTCAATATCAATCGTCGTCCACGTAAGCGGAAAGTCTTCTTGGACAAGCTTCATCATAGACTCCGCTTCGTCGCATAAGTGACACCCTTTTTTCGTATAAAACTGCACATGCATGCACAAGCACCTCGACTCTCCATTTTCTTTAGTATAAAAGAAAGAGGAGGCCTTGCAACTGATTTGCAAGCCTCCTCCTGTTCATTACCAACTACGGCCGCCTCCTCCGCCGCCACCGGAGCCGCCACCGCCTGAGAAACCACCGCCTGAGCCTCCACCGAATCCGCCGCCTCCACCGAAGCCACCGCCGCCGAACGAGCCCGGGAAAAAGACGGGACCACTTCTGCTTCTTCCGCGTCCTCCACGACCACCTCCACCGCCGCCGCGACCACCGGAGAACATGCCGATAAGGACGATGATGATGAAAATGACGACAGGCGCCGGAATGCCTAAGCCTGAATCACCACGTTCAAGTGGTTGAACGTCAGCCAACTCGCCATTCCAGCCGTATTCTTTAGCAATTTCGTTGTAATACGATTTGTACGCTTCCATAATGGCAAGGTCGGGTTGCTCATTCTCTAGATACGGTACCGCCACTTCATCCATGATGCGACCGACTTTCCCGTCCGGCAACGCACCTTCTAGCCCGTAACCCGTGGACAACTCAAAATGTCGATCATCTTCGGAATTCGGCGTAGTCGTCACAACGAGCAACGCACCGTTATTTTTGTCCGCTTTCCCGAGTTTGTATTCTCGTAGTGCATCGACTGCGAACTGTTCAATCGGCTCGTCACCAATACTCGGCAACGTCAATACGACGAGCTCAGCAGTTGTTCCTTCATCCAACTGTTTACCGAGCCGATT
This sequence comes from Sporosarcina saromensis, assembly GCF_033253735.1. Taxonomy (NCBI): domain Bacteria; kingdom Bacillati; phylum Bacillota; class Bacilli; order Caryophanales; family Caryophanaceae; genus Sporosarcina; species Sporosarcina saromensis. Next base: position 29,966 of record NZ_JAUBDI010000029.1, read on the forward strand.
CAATTCTGCTTTCTGCTCGTTCGATAAAATCCCAGCACGATCTTGGATATATTGATCCGCCGCATTCCACGGAGGGATGTCAGCTGCGAACGTCCCTCGTGGTAACATAATCAAAACGAGACAGGCAGCTAAAAGGAAGCTGACGGTCCGACGAATCAATCTTTGTCATCTCCGAAATCAACTTCAGGCGCTTCATTCGCAGCTGCATCCGCTTTAAAATATTCCTTCTCACCAAAACCAAACATCGACGCGACGAGTCTACCCGGGAAACGTTTCGTCTGCTTATTGTAATCAGCAACGACAGTATTGTAGTCTTGTCGGGCAACTGCTATCCGGTTTTCCGTACCTGCCAACTCATCCATCAATTGCGTAAAGTTCTGATTCGCCTTCAAATCCGGATAATTTTCCACAACGACGAGCAATCGACTCAACGCACTCGACAACTCAGAATCCGCAGCCGCCTGCTCTTCCGGCCCACTCGCACCCGCAAGCTTTGCACGCGCCTCCGAAATTTGCGTCAGCACTTCCTTCTCATGACTCGCATATCCTTTCACCGTATTTACCAAGTTTGGAATCAAATCCAACCTCCGCTGCAACTGATTCTCCACTTGTGCATACGACTGATCCACATTCTCCTCTAGATTGACAAACTTGTTGTAACTCGGCACGAAAATAAGACCAAGCACAACTACAATTGCAATGATAATGCCAATCGGTCCAAGTAATTTCTTCATCCAACCACTCCCTTATTTACTCATAGTTCCATACCCTACATCGCCTGCTTACTAAACGTGTCCTCATCCACCATAAGCCTATGACAGAAATCCACATTTCAAACCAATGATTCAGCCATCTCCAGGAAAGTTTCGTTGTCAAACGCAAGTATGCTGCTTTTTTTAGCAAAGACGATTTTGGTCAATGAACTTGAAGCGCTCCTATTTCCGTTATCACCGATTCTCGGCGTGTTATCACCGTTTCTCGGTCGTTTATCACCGGTTTAGCACACGTTATCACCGTTTCTCCCACGTTTATCACCGATTCTCCTTTTTCACGATGTTTCCCTTAAATGAACCCGTTAATTTGTCAAAACCCATTCAGCGCGATTCATTATTCCATCACACAAAGAAACCACCCACGTTTATGGAGCAAAGACAGATTGCAAATGCGGCATGCTTCTTCAAAACGCGGCATTATTTATCCGTTCGCCGCATAATCCAGTAAAATGCCGCATAACCTCTCTACTGTTCCTTAAACGAAAACCGTTAATTGGTCAAAACCCATTCAGCGCGATTCATTTAATCCATCACACAAAGAAACCACCCACGTTTATGGAACAAGGACAGTTTGCAATTGCGGCATGCTTCCTTCAAACACCGCATACTTTAACGGAACGCGGCATACTTCTTCAAAACGCCGCATTACTTAACCGTTTGCCGCATAACTCGGCAGAACTCCGCATTACTCAGCCGTTCGCCGCATAATCCAGCAAAATGTCGCATAACCTCTCTACTGTCCCTTAAACGAAAACCATTAATTTGTCAAAACCCATTCAGCGCGATTCACCTAATCCATCACACAAAGAAACCACCCACGTTTATGGAGCAAGAACAGCTTGCAAATGCGGCATGCTTCGGTGACGTACAATAGTCTGTGTAAACACAAAAAAGATAGGGCATCCTCAAGGTTAATCACTACAAAAACCAAGGAGGATGCACTATCTATGTCTAGTATAATCGATAATCTCTTTTCTAATCA